>CAZSKE010000009.1:0-9978 GCA_964607325.1 uncultured bacterium
TTCAACTTCAAGAACAACCAATGGTACGCGGACAACGTCCCCCTGGCGCGGATCGCTTCGACCGTGGGCACGCCTTCCTATGTGTACAGCCTTTCGCTTTTCGAGAAGCGTTTCCAGGAGGTGGATAGAGCCTACGCCGCGGTACCCCACCTCGTGGCTTATTCCGTGAAGACCAATGACAACCTTTCGGTTTTGGCTCATTTGGCCCGTTGGGGATCGGGAGCCGATGTCGTGTCCGGGGGGGAACTGTACAAGGCGCGGCGGGCCGGCATCCCCGCCTCTCGCGTCGTTTTCGCGGGTGTGGGAAAACGAGAGGACGAAATCATCTACGCCTTGCGTGAAGGCATCCGATTTTTCAACGTGGAATCGATCACGGAAATCGAGGTCCTCAACGCCGCGGCGGGACGTCTTAAGAAAACTGCCACCGTGGCCGTGCGGTTCAACCCCGATGTGGACGCCCGAACCCATCGTCATATCACGACGGGAAAAAAAGGCTCCAAGTTCGGCGTGCCACTCGACCAATTGGGAGTCTTGATGACCGCCGTCCGGAGTTGCCCGAATGTCCGTTGGACCGGCGTCCACGCCCATATCGGGAGCCAAATGACCCAGACGGCCTCCGTCGCCCGAGCGGCCAAGATCCTGGAAAATCTTGTGCGGTTTCTTCGTGAGGAGGGGTTCCCCATTCATGTGATCAACCTGGGTGGCGGATATGGCATCCGGTACCAGGATGAAAAACCCCCAAGGGCCGCCGATTACGCCCGAGGGGTGATTCCCGTTGTTCGCCGCTTGAACGCCGAACTGATCGTGGAACCCGGCAGGTTTTTGTCCGGCAATTCGGGGGTTTTATTGTCGAAAGTGTTGTACGTCAAGCCGAGCGGCGGCAAGACCTTTTTGGTCACGGATGCCGCGATGACAGAGCTTATCCGCCCGGCTTTGTACGACGCGTATCACGATGTGGCTCCCGTTCGCGGTCCCGCCCGAGGGAGCCTCGAGGTTGACGTGGTGGGCCCGGTCTGCGAATCGGCCGATTTCCTGGCCAAAGGGCGCAGGTTTCCGGCGGTCAAGCGGGGCGATGTCCTGGCCGTGTTTTCGGCGGGCGCGTATGGCGCTGTCATGGGGTCGAACTATAACTCTCGGCCTTTCCCCCCCGAAGTGGTGGTCCGGGGAGTTCGGTTCCGACAAACCACGAGGGACTTGGTTTCTCGGCAGTCGATCGTTCGTCTTTGAAACCCCGGGACGCAACCGGCGCTTGCGCGGCCGGGGCTTTCTGATAAACTAAACCAAGCCGATCCCCGTCCGATCCTTGGCGGGGATTTTTTTTAAGCGCGTCCACACTTTTCCCCCATCCACCCTGAAACCTTAAAGGAAGCGAAGGCCGGGAAGCGCCGGCCAAACAGTCGCAGGAGGATTTCATGTTTCGCGGCGCATTTACCGCCCTTGTCACGCCATTCCGCGACGGGCAAGTGGACTACGAGGCTTTCCGGGCCTTGATCGAGGATCAGATCGCGAAGGGCATCGACGGTCTGGTGCCTTGCGGCACGACAGGTGAATCGGCCACGTTGTCAGAGAAGGAGCACGGTGAAGTCATCGCGTTCACCGTCAAGACCGCCGCCAAACGCGTTCCGGTGATCGCCGGCACGGGTTCCAATTCCACGGCGGAAGCCCTTCAGTATTCCCGCCATGCCAAGGAAGTGGGGGCTGACGCCCTTTTGCTGGTGTGCCCTTATTACAACAAACCCAGCCAACGAGGCCTTTTGGCGCATTTCCGCGCGGTGGCCGACGGGGTGGATCTCCCCCAGATTTTGTACAACATCCCGGGCCGCACTGGAATCAACATGACGCCTGAGACCATCGCCGAATTGGCCCGGCATCCCCGCATCGCCGCGGTCAAGGAAGCCAGCGGCAACCTGGAACAAATGACACGGGTCCGGCAACTTTGCCCGCCGGATTTCGACATGCTCTCGGGCGATGACACCCTGACGTTGCCGGTTCTTTCCATCGGCGGGACCGGAGTTGTTTCGGTGGTGTCGAACCTGATCCCCGGGGAGATTTCGCGCATCGTGCGTGACTACCTGGACGGGAAGACCGAAGAAGCCCGCAAGCTTTATATGAGTACGTTCGACCTCGCGAAAGCCATCATGAGCGTGGACGTCAACCCGACGGGCATCAAGGCCGCGATGAGTCTTCGCGGGCTCATGACCGAGGAATTTCGACTGCCCCTGGTGCCAGTGACGCCCGAGTCGAAGGAACATATCCGGAAGCAAATGGAAACCCACGGGCTTTTGAGCCGGATGGGGGCGCTCCGATGAAGATCAAACTGGCCGTTTCGGGCGCCACCGGCCGGGTGGGTTCCGCCATCCTGGTCCAACTCGGCTATTCGTCGGAGTTCAAGAACAAATTCGACGTGGTTTCGCTGATGGACCAGAAAGATGACGAAAAGAACCACATCGTCTCAGACCCGCAGGTGGGATTGGCCCACGCGCAGGTTTTGATCGATTTCACGCGTCCCGAGGCCACTTTGCGTTATCTGTCGGCCGCCATTGGCCGAAAAACGGCCATGGTCATCGGCACGACCGGGTTCGCCCCCGGGCAGATTGATCAGATCCGCACGGCCTCCAAACACATCCCGATTGTCCTCGCCTCGAACATGAGCATCGGCATGAATGTCTTGTTTTCCCACGTGGAGAAGCTCGCCCGCCGGTTAGACCCGAACCAATGGGACGTCGAGATCGTCGAAACGCACCACAATAAAAAGGAGGATTCCCCCTCGGGGAGCGCGATGACCTTGCTGGGGGCCGTCGCCAAGGGCTGGAACAAGTCCCCGGAGGATATTGTCCAGTACGGGCGTCCGCCTGGAAAAAGCCCGAGGCAATCGGGAAAGGTCAGCGTGCATTCGTTGCGGGCCGGAAACATTGTGGGCGAGCACACTGTTTTGTTCGCGGGCGGCGGCGAGTGTTTGGAATTCACTCATCGCGCGTTTGATCGCAGGTTGTTCGCGACGGGGGCGCTTTTCGCGGCGGAACAGTTGGTGGGAATGAAACCTGGTTTTTATTCCATGCGGGATTTGTTGAAAATCGATTAAACGAATTTAAGGAATTTCTTTTGAAAATCATACGGGTCAACCACCTCGGCACCCCTCGTTGGGCGATTCTCAAGGATCGGGAGAATTACAACCTGATGTTTGGGGATCTCTTCCGCCTCCCCCCCGATATTGACGCCCGTCCGCACCACTTGGATCTTTCGAAACTGCTTCCGCCCGTGCAACCCACCAAGATCGTGGCGGTCGGCTTGAATTATCGGGATCACACGAAGGAAATGGGCCAAGCCGATCCCGAGGCCCCGGTTCTTTTCCTGAAACCGCCTTCCGCGCTCCTGCGGTCGGGAGGCGCCATCGTCTTGCCTCCCTCGTCCGAGCGCGTGGACTACGAGGCTGAACTGGCCGTGGTTGTGAAATCCCGATTGAGAAACGCCACCGAGGCGGAAGTCTTGAAGGCCATCTGGGGTTTCACTTGTCTCAACGACGTGACGGCGCGTGATCTTCAACAAAAGGATGGTCAATGGACCCGCGCCAAGGGTTTCGACACGTTTTGCCCGATCGGGCCTTGGATCGACACGGAATTCAAGGAAGACGCTCAGGCCATTGTCTGCCGCGTGAACGGCGAGGAACGTCAGCGGTCCCGACTTGATCAGAGGATTTGGAACAGCGTTCAGTTGCTGGTCTTCGCGTCCTCCATCATGACACTCGAACCGATGGATGTCCTGACCACGGGCACGCCCGCGGGGATCGGACCCTTGAAGCCGGGGGACTCCGTGGAAGTCGAGATCGACGGTCTGGGATGTCTTGAAAACAAGGTTGTTGTTTCCTGACCCTTCGTTGCATTCGCCATTCAAATGCCTTATTCTTTGGTCTCCCCTGGCCCGGCCCTGAGGATTTTGGGCCCTGGAGGTTGACGTGGATTTTTCTTATTCCAATCGGTTGAAAAAGCTTCCCCCCTATTTGTTCTGGGAGATCGACAAAAAGAAAAAGGCCGCGATCGCGCGCGGGGTCGACATCATCAGTTTGGGCATCGGGGATCCGGACCTTCCCACCCCGGACTTCATTATTGAGGCCGCTTACCGAGCCTCCAAAGACAAGCTCAACCACCAGTACCCTCTGGGGGCGGGTCTCCCGGCTTTTCGGGAAGCCGTGGCGCGTTGGTATGAACGCCGATTCGGGGTGAAACTCGACCCTTCCACGGAGATTTGCGCCTTGATAGGCTCGAAGGAAGGGATCGGTCACTTGCCGCTGGCGGTTTTGAACCCAGGGGATCTCTGCCTTGTGCCTTCCCCGGGATACCCCGTTTACAACGCGGGGGCGCTATTCGCCGAAGCGGTGCCTTACTTCATGCCGCTTCTGGAAAAGAACGGCTTTCTTCCGGATCTGAACGCGATCCCGGAGGAGGTTTCGCGGCGCGCGAAACTGATGTGGACCAATTCCCCCAACAACCCCACGGCGGCGTTGGCGGGGAAGGATTTCTTCGCGAAGACCGTCGAGTTTTGCCGTGAGCGCGGCGTCCTCTTGGCCAACGACGCGGCGTACACCGAGGTGTATTACGACGGACGGAAACCCGTTTCGATGCTCGAGGCGCCGGGATCCAAGGACGTGGGGATCGAGTTCCATTCCCTCTCGAAGACCTTCAATATGACCGGTTGGCGCGTTGGTTTCGCGGTAGGCAACCCCTCGGCGGTCAAGGCGCTGGTGGAGGTGAAGAGCAACCTCGATTCCGGGGTTTTCAACGCCATCCAATACGCCGGTGTCGCGGCTTTGGACGCCCCCGACTCGATCACGGATGAAATCCGGAAGATCTACCAGGCTCGTCGCGATCTGATGGCCGAAGGGCTTCGCAAGCTTGGATGGTCATTCGCGGCGCCCGAGGCGGCCTTCTATTTCTGGGTCCGCGTCCCCGGTAAGATGACCAGCGCTGAATGGTGCGGTCGTGTGCTGGACGAGGCCGGGATTGTGGTGACCCCGGGCAACGGTTTCGGAACCGAGGGGGAAGGGTATTTCCGGATGACCATCACGGTGGATCAAGATCGTCTCCGGGAAGCCCTGGACCGGTTTTCAAAAGTCGCGGTTTAACGGTCCTGAAAACCGTCGAGACGCGGGAAGTCGGTTTTATCACGGGGCTTTTTTATGGAACTTCGTGGTAAAAGGTTACGAGCTGGGTGGGGTTCTCTTGGAAAGGTTGGCCATGACACGGGCTTACTTGGGGTTGGGCTCGAACCTGGGTGATCGGGAACTGTATTTACGAAACGCTCGGCAAGCCTTGGCGCTTTCCTTTCCGGGAGCCCGTTTCTCCTCGGTGTATGAGACCCAACCGATGGAGCGCGTGGGCCAACCCTGGTTTTTGAACCAAGCCGTGGAGATCGAGACCGAATTGCCCCCGATCGGACTGCTGGAATGGATCCGCGACCTGGAGAAGAGGAACGGCCGTCAACGTTTAGTCTCCAAAGGCCCTCGCACGTTGGATGTGGATATACTGCTTTTCGGGGATTTGATCATCGAAACCCCCGAACTGCAAGTGCCGCATTCGGCGATGACGCGGCGCCGTTTCGTGCTGGTTCCCCTGGCGGAATTGGCGGGTTCAACTCTGATCCCAAGCGTGTTATGGACGGTCGACGAGGCTTTGCGTCGCTTGAATGACAACTCGCAAGTGCGGCTTTACCCGGGAGGGACCGCGACGTGTTGAACCAGAAATACATCGCCCTGGAAGGCCCCATCGGTGTCGGGAAAACGAGCTTGTGCGAGATCCTCGCGCACAAATTGAACGCGAAGCCGGTGCTGGAGGAGGCGGAACAGAATCCCTTCATCCAGGACTTTTACAGAGATATACGACGTTTCGCGTTCCAGACCCAGATGTTTTTTCTCCTTTCACGATGGCGTCAACAGCAGGAACTTCGCCAGACGGAGCTTTTCCATCGGGGGTTGGTGAGCGATTATCTTTTCGCCAAGGACCGGTTGTTCGCCAATCTCGTGCTGGACGACAACGAACTCAAGATTTACGAGCAGGTCCATAACGTCCTGAACGCCCAGGTGCAAAAACCCGATCTGGTGGTTTACCTTCAGGCCTCCACAGACACCCTCCGAAGGCGGATCGGGCTGAGGGGAAGGAAGTTCGAGAACCAGATCACCCCCGAGTACCTGGATGAGTTGAACCGAGCCTACAACTACTACTTCTTCCATTACGGGGAAACGCCCTTGATGGTGGTCAACACCAACGACATCGATTTCGTCCATCGGGACGCGGACTTGGACGATCTTTTGGAGCATATGGGGAAGGTTTCGAGCGGAACGCTTTACTACCAACCGATCAGCGTGCGGAAGCCGGGTTAAATGAAAAAGAAAACCACCGTCAGGACTTTTCAGGAAATGCGGGCGGCCGGGGAACCGATCGTCATGGTGACGGCCTATGACACCCCCCAAGCGCAAGCCGTGGACGCGGCCGGTGTGGACGCTGTGTTGGTGGGGGACAGCCTCGCCATGACCGTTTTGGGGCGAGGGGACACCTTGGGCGTTACCCTGGATGAAATGGTCCACCACACTCGCGCTGTCAGCCGAGGGGTGAAAAACGCGATGGTCATCGCGGACATGCCGTTCATGTCCTGCCAGGTTTCTCCCCGTGAAACCCTCCAGAACGCCGCTCGTCTCATCCAAAAAGGCGGGGCTCAGGCCGTCAAGATCGAATGGAGCGTCGACACGCTCGCCGCCACTCGGCTTTTGGTCGGCAACGGAATTCCCGTGATGGGCCATTTGGGGTTGACCCCGCAACACGTCAACTGTTTCGGGGGATATCGGATCCAGGGGAAGGATCGTCGTTCCGCGGCCCGGATGATTCAAAGGGCGAAGGCGCTTGAGAAGGCGGGGGTTTTTTCCATTGTCCTGGAACTCGTCCCACCCCCCTTGGCCCGTAAGATCACGCGGTCGGTGCGAGTGCCCACGATCGGGATCGGCGCGGGGCCGTTATGCTCCGGCCAGGTCCAAGTGCTCCACGATCTCGCCGGTATGTGTCCCGGGTTTCGTCCGAAGCACGCGAAGGTCTACGCGAATCTCTTTAGGGCGTTGCGGAGCGCGACGTCCCGCTATGTTTCGGACGTTCGAAACCGGCGTTTCGCTCCCTGAGGGCTTCTTTTTTCCGGCGGTACGGTCGAGCCGACGGGCATCCGTCGACGGGTTCCGGACCCTGTGATCTCGCGAATGGAAGCGCCATGAAAATCATCGAAGACCCCCGGGAACTTCAAACGCTGGGGATCCAGTGGCGACACGGGAAAAAGTCGGTCGGGTTCGTCCCCACCATGGGAGCCCTTCACGAAGGACACTTGGCGTTGGTGCGCCGTTGCCGAAGCGAAAACCCTGTCACCCTGGTTTCTATCTACGTGAATCCCCTTCAATTCGGGCCCCGGGAGGATTTCGGGAAGTATCCCCGAACCCTATCGTCCGATCTCGCGTTATTGAGGCGTGAGAAAGTCACCGCGGTGTTCACGCCCTCGGACGCGACTCTTTACCCGGAGTGTTTCTCGACCAAGGTCCGGGTCGAGGGACCGTTGGTTTCGGGTTTATGCGCGCCTCACCGTCCCGGTCATTTCGACGGGGTCGCCACCGTCGTGGTCAAATTGCTAAACCTGGTCTTGCCGGATCGGATGTACCTGGGTCAAAAGGATTACCAGCAAGCCGCCATCCTGCGCCGGGTGATCGAGGACCTGAATCTTTTTACGGAAGCGGTGGTTTGTCCCACGGTTCGGGAGCCGGATGGCCTCGCCATGAGCTCGAGAAACGCCCGACTGACGCCGGAGGGACGTCGTTCCGCGGCGGTGTTGTATCGCGCCCTTCGAGTGGGCGAGAGTGTTTTCTCCCTGGGTGAAAAGGAAACGAAACCTCTTCTGCAAAAAGTGAGGGCCATCCTTGAGGACGAAAAACGCGTCAAGCTTCAATACCTTGAGGCCGTCCACCCGGACACACTCCAGCCTGTCGGGAACCTGAAATCGGGTATGGTGCTGGCCCTGGCCGCTTATGTGGACGAAGTCCGGCTTATTGACAATCTGATCTTGTAACCTTATCGTATTTCGACGGGGTACAAACGACGCCCCAAGGCGGAGCCTTCGAGGCGTTTTTTTAAAAACGGCCTCCCCCGGGGGGCGGTTTTATGGGCCTTGGCGGACAGGCGATTGGAAACCCGGCGACCCAACCCACTTCCTTCCGGAACGGGGAACATGTTGCGAACCTTCCTGCGATCCAAAATCCATCGAGCCACCGTGACCGAGGCCAACCTTGATTACGAGGGGAGCATCACGCTGGACCCCGTGTTGATGGAGGCGGCCCGATTGGCGCCTTTCGAGTTGGTCCACGTGCTCAACCTCAACAACGGCGCCCGGTTCGAGACCTATACGATCTCGGGGCGTCGGGGATCGGGCACGGTGTGCGTGAATGGGGCCGCCGCGAGGCTGGCGCATAAAGGCGACAAAGTCATCATCCTGAATTATATCCAGTCCGCCAGCCAACCCTCCCGTGGATACGCGCCTGTCATTGTTCATGTGAACGAACGTAACAAAATCGTTTCGGCGCCGCGTCGGAAAGCTTGACGCTTCGAGGGCGCCGGGCCCGATCCACTCGGGCGGGGCAACCGCGGTGTGGGCCGTTCCGCGCGGTCCGAGGGTTCCGCTTCTGAATGGGAGTTTTAAATGTCCCTGGATTCATTCGTCGCTGATGATGAGTTGTTGGGGCGGATCCGGAAGCTGAAGAAGGAACGCCACGCCGTTATCTTGGCCCACTGGTATCAGCGGCCCGAGGTGCAGGACGCCGCCGACCACGTCGGGGATTCTCTCGAGCTTTCAAAAATCGCCGCGAAAACCGACGCCGAGGTGATCGTTTTTTGCTCGGTGCGTTTCATGGCCGAGACGGCTAAGATACTCTCCCCCCGCAAAACCGTTTTACTCCCCTCGGCTGGAGCGGGTTGCCCCTTGGCCGACACCATTACGGCGGGGCAACTGGAGACCGAGAGGAGGAAGCATCCGGGCGCGGCGGTGGTGGCGTACGTCAACTGCTCCGCCGAAATCAAGGCCCTCGCTGACTATTGCTGTACCTCGGCCAACGCCCAGCAAGTGGTGGACCAAGTTCCTGAAAAGGACATTCTTTTCGTTCCGGACCGTCACTTGGGGCGTTGGGTTCAAAAACACAGCGCCAAGAATGTCATTCTGTGGAACGGGGGTTGTCCCACCCACCAACGCTTCACGGCCCAGGATGTTCTGGACTGCAAGAAGGCGCATCCACGAGCCGAACTGATCGCGCATCCGGAATGCGACGAGGCGATTACCGATCTGGCGGACGCGGTCATGTCGACTTCTCAAATGCTGCGCTATTGCCAGAAATCCCCCTCGAATGAGTTCATCATCGGCACCGAAATGGGCCTTCTCCACCGGTTGCGCGCGACCATGCCTGACAAGGTGTTCATCCAGCCGTCCAAGGGCTTGGTTTGCCCCAATATGAAAATGACTCGTTTGGAGGACCTTCACGCCTCTTTGGTGGAAATGAAGACGGTGATCGAATTGCCGGAAACCCTCCGGCTCAAGGCGCTTCGATCCCTTGACGCCATGTTGTCGGTTCTGCCAACCCGTTGATCTGGGCGCGTGAGACGGGCGAGCGTGGCAGGGGCGGTCGGGGAGGAAACACGCGCCCGTCGTGATTTTGTTAAAATAGCTGTCTCGATGCCCGACCGAATGAATGGGGGTTCGCGTTAAGATGGATTTGGAACCCTCTCGAGCGGTGACCCGAGCGAAGGACGCCTGTCAAGAGGTGATTCCATGACTCGCTTGCCCGAAGCGGCTATCCGCGTGCGTGACCTGTCCAAGACCTATCGTCACAACAACCCTTTCAAGAAAAACCCGGCGCCCGCCCTCCACCCCCTGGAACTCGAAGTCCCTATCCGTCAAGCGTTCGGCCTCATC
>CAZSKE010000009.1:9988-16144 GCA_964607325.1 uncultured bacterium
TTGAATGGCGCGGGCAAGACCACGCTTGTGAAAATCATCCTGGGATTGTTATCGCCCACCACCGGAGAGGTGGAGGTTTTGGGTGGCCGCATCCGCGACCGCGCGGTGCGACAGCGCGTGGGATATCTTCCGGAACTCCCATATTTCCCGAGGACGATGACCGGCCGGGAATTGATCGAGTATTACGGCGTCCTATACGGATTACGTGGTGCGGAATTGAGCCGGCGTGTCGATGAGGCGCTGGAGTTGGTTCGACTGACCCGCGCGGCCACGATGCGGCTCAGCGAGTATTCGAAGGGGATGCAACAACGCGTGGGGCTGGCCCAGGCGTTGGTGGGGAAACCGGATCTTCTCCTGTGTGATGAGCCGGTCACCGGATTGGATCCGGTGGGTTACAAGGAAGTGCGGGAGATATTTCTGCAATTGAAGGGTCAGGGCACCACCTTGTTTTTCAATACCCACGTGTTATCCGAGGTGGAAAAAGTTTGCGATTGGGTGGGTGTTCTCCACGAAGGGCATTTGAAACGCGTGGCTCGGGTTTCCGAGGTGATGGCCGAGCGCTTGGATATGGATTATTGGGTGGAGGTGGAGAAAGGGGACGCTGAAAAACTTCCGTCGGCACTCTGGCGTGAAACGGCCGAAAAAAGCGGGGGCTTCAAGGTGCCAGGGCGTGACCTCTCGTCGACCCTCGATCATTTGTCCGCGAGGAAGGCGCGGGTGGTCGGAGTGCGCCCCTTATCCTCGGCGGTGGAGTCCTTTTTCCTGAAAACGATCGGCGATGAAAACGCCCTGCTTTTCTCCAATCGGCCGGAGGTGCATTCATGAGACGCGTCGGCGCCGTGGCGTGGTTCACCTTCCGGGAATTGATCCGAAGCCGTCTTCTGACGGTTTGGGTTCTGGGCATCGCGATATTGTGCGCCCTGGCTTATCTGCTGGCGTACCTGAGTTACGGCGATCCCTTGAGGATTTTCATGGACCTTGGCTTGGCGGGCTTGGAAGCGGCCGGGCTCATGATTTTATTGCTGTCCTTGGCGGTCACTTATACGGTGGAGATGGAACAAAAAGCGATATTTCTCCAACTGACCAAGCCCCTCACACGTGGGGAGTACCTTTTGGGACGCGTGTTGGGTTTTTGGGGGGTGAATGTTCTGGCCCTGTTAGGCATGAGCGCCTTCGTGTGGGGTTTTATGCTTTACCACCGTGGCTTCTATCCCATGTTTTGGCCCGCGGTGATCCTCGTTTCGCTTCAAATGTTTGTTCTGACCACGTTGGGTCTGGCATATCAGATGATCGCCACCTCCATGGTGGGAACCGTGTTGTTCACCTTTTTCACCGCCACCTTGGGACACGCCATCCCCCAGATCCGTTGGATACTCGAGAACAAGCCGACGTTCGTTATCAAGACGACTTTGACGATTTCCTATTACCTGCTCCCGAACCTGGAGATGTTCAATCTCAAGGACCGGTTGTACGATCCCCAATTGGCGTTCGGGCCCGAACTTTGGCGTGAGGTGTTGATCTACGCCTTCGGATACTCCTTCGCGGCGTTTTTGGCGGGTTGGATCGCGTTGGAAAAGAGGGAGTTCCATTGACCCGGCGGCTTGAAACCCGCGCGTCGGCGAAAACCGCGCTGAAACTCCGATTCCCGATATGGGCGCGGTTCGTCGCGGCGGTGATACTTTTCTCCTTGGCGGTCACCGCGGAGAAAAAAATGGAGGCGTTCCTTCGCTCGGAAAATATTCGAGGATGGACGAAGCCGAAAACGGGTGACGTCCGGGTGCCTTCCACTCTTCGCGCCGCCGCCACCTTGACGGGATTCCGCGTCCCCGCCGGGCACCTCTTTTGGCTGATGACGCTTCAGTATTACGGCAACAGTGATAACCGCGTGGATCGATACTCCAAGCTGTTGGATTACTGTTTATTGGCGTCCGACTTGAACCCACATTTCGTCAAAATCTACGAGTTCGGCGCCGCGGTTTTGGCGTTTCATGTTTGGAGAGCCGATGAGGCGGTGATCCTCCTGCAACGGGGAATCGAGGAGAATCCCAAAGCCATCCGGCTCAAGCTTCTTCTGGCCGCCATCGGCTACCAGAACACGGAGCAATACGACAAGATCATCCCGTTGTTGGAAACCCAGATCGCGTCAGGAAGCACCCATCCCATGTTGGCGAAAATCCTGGCCAACACCTACAAAAAAGTGGGCCGTGTCGACGAGGCCATTCGTCTTTGGAAACAGATCTTGCGAAAAGCCGAAAGGGATGACGACCGGGATCAAGCCGCGCGCGCCTTGGAGGCGATCTATCTTCAAATGAAATCGCAAAAAACCACGAAGGATTCTCCGTGAGCCTTCGCCCAAAGGCATGGACGTGCGCCATCGTGATGATGCTTTTCAGCGTCTCCACGCAATCGGCCACGCGGATTCCGTCCTCCGTCGAATCCCCACGCGAGGGGGAGACGTTGGAGGACCCGACCCAGGAAAACCCCGTCGTGGTTCCGGTGCGCGCGGCCTCCAGCCCTGAGCTTCGTTTCTTTTCCGACAATCTCGAAAACGCGATCAACAAACTCGGGTCTGAACCCTCTTTCAGCCTAGAGAATCCGGCTGATCTCAATGACATGGGCTTTGTCTATCTCTATTTCGGGCGGTACGCGGAAGCCGAGGAACGGTTTCGCCAGGCGCTACAACTTCGCCCGGGATTTGGCCCCGCCCTGCTGAATATGGGCGTTTCCGCTTACCGGCGAGGGGATCCCTTGGAAGCCGCTCGCTGGTTTCAAAGGACCGAAAAAACCGATCCGTCGGGACCGGACGCCGCCTTCAACCTCGCCGCTTTGGCGTTGGAACGCGGCGATCCGTCGGAAGCGATTCGACGGCTGGAAGCGGTTGTCCGCGTATGGACGGAGGAACCGGATGTTTGGAACAATTTGGGGTGCGCGTATTATCAATCGGGCCGCTGGTTGGAGGCTTTTCAGTCTTTTGTGAGATCAAAAGAAACCGGAGCGGATTATTACGAGGCTTCGATCAATTTAGGCCAAGCCGCCTATAAAACGGGGAAGTTTTCCGACGCGCGTGAAGCCGCCGAAAGAGCCGTGGGGATTTCGCCGCTGGCTCCGGAGGGTCACAACCTGGCGGGTTTGGCTTTTCTGGGACAAGGACAGACGCCCAAAGCTGTTCTCGCGTTCGCGCGCGCCGTTTCGTTGGGGCGTGGAAACGCCGGTTATTGGAACAACCTTGGGCGTTCCCAAATGGCCCTGGACCTTGAATCCGAAGCCGAACAGGCTTTTAAAAAAGCTTTGTCGCTTCGACCTGGTTTGAAGGCGGCCCAATGGAACTTGGCCGACCTGCGTTTGAAACAAGGGCGTTCCAATGAAGCCCTGCCGCTTTATGAAAAGGCGCGAGACACCCCGGGGGCGGAAAAAAGCGGGGCGTTTCATTACAACTGGGGAGCGGCTTGCGCCCGGACCGGCGATTCGGTGAAGGCTAGGCGTCTTTGGGAAAAAACGCTTGAACTCGATCCGGGCCACGCTGGCGCGCTTTACGCCCTCGCGGACCTCGAAAAAACGGACAAACGATCAGGACCCGCCCGCGAATATTCGCGCAGGGGAAAAGCGCTTTATCCTAGTGACCCGCGATGGGAGCGGCTTTTCGGGGACTTGGAACGGATGGATGGCCAGGATTCAAAGGCGCTGGATCACTACAAACGCGCTCGGAAAATGGGGGACACGGCCCCGGATTTAGAAAGAAAAATCCAAGCCCTCGAAAACCCCGAGCCTCCTCCCGCGATCTCGATGGAGCCCCGGAAGGAGGGCGAGACCCCCGAGGAGGTTCGGCGGCAAGTTCAGGCGTTTTGGGATCGAGGCGAAAACGAGACCGCCCTCGATTTGGCCGTTCGGGCGGCGGAAAAACAGGCTAGGTTGGAGATAATCTTGGCCCACGAACTCATCGCGCTCAAGACACTGTCGGATGCGCACCGCATCCTGGGACATCGGGAGGAGGCGTATCGAGCCCTGGAGACCGCCGTGAAGCGCGCCCCCCAAGATCCCGCTTTGCGCTTGGAGACCGCCAATCTGGCCTTCGAACAGGGTCGTTTCGCGCGATCCGAGAATCATTTCAAGATGGCCCTGATGTTGGATCCAGGCTCGCGGGAAGCCGCCTTGGGTTTGGGCTCCGCTTTGTTCAAACAATACAAGGTGGAGGAGGCGCGCGTGGCGAAAAGGGAAGGAGACACATCCGGGAGCGGCGGAATTCTGCTACAACCTGTCGCGCGGTTACCGGGAACTCGGTCGAATGGAAAAGGCGCGCGAGGAATGCGCGAACGCCCTCACGATTAAACCGGATTATCCGGAGGCCATCACCCATTTCGCGGTTCTCGATTTGGAGGAAGGAGACTTGGCGCGAGCGGGCGTGAAATTGAGGCGCAGTCTCGAGTTGGACCCCGTCCTGGCTGAAACGCATTTCAACCTGGGGAATTTGCGGGTCAAACAAGGGGCTTTCGAGGAGGCGTTGAAGGCTTACCAAAAGGGGCTCGAGATCCATCCGGACGACGCGGAGGGGTGGTACGCGCGGGGCTTGACCCACTTCCGCCTTTCCAAGTGGGAAAAAGCCCGGGAGGACTTTGAGAAAGCGCTCGAGAAGAATCCGCTTCACGCGGACGCCATGTACAACCTGGGGCGAGTGGCGATCGAGTTCAAAAAGCCGGATGTCGCCTTGAAGTATTTCAAAGAGTCACTGGAATTAAAACCGTACCAGGCGGACGCCTTGTTCGGGATGGGGCTCATGCATTCTGAGTTGGGTCAATGGAACGAGGCTTTGGCTCTTTTTCAAAAGGCGGAGCGGGATTGGAAAGTGGGCTTCGAGGCCGCGTTCGCCGAGGGGCGGGTTTACGAGCGGCTCGGGGAGGAGGGTTCCGCCGAGATGGCCTATCGACGATCGTTGAGGATGAAACCGGGATACGGTCCCGCCCATTTGGCTTTGGGGGATTTGCTGGCCTCGCGGGGAGAAGCGCAGGACGCCCAGTCCGAGTGGCGTTTGGCCGAAGCCTTGACGGAATATCCTGATATCGCGAGGCAAGCGCGCCATCGGATGTCTGGTAAATAGGATTCGTGGACCGGAAAATCCTCGAGGGTTCTCGTCGGATACCGTCTTGGGCGCCACGGCGGGATTTTTAGCGCGCGCCCCGAAACAAGCCCGCGAGGCTTTCGGACTCCCTGGATGTTTTTGACCGCGATAATCGTTTAAAGGGATTGTAGGATGTGGCCATGATCCATTTGTTGTCTCTCGCGCCCGCGTTGGACCTGGAGGCCGAGTTGCGACCTCCCGTCTCGGGCAAGATCGGCTTCTTGAACCGCTTTTCCTGGTCCGCGGGTGGAAAGGCCGTCAACCTGGCTCGTTTCATGAGGGCTTGGGGTCTTCCTTTCGACATGACCCTCGGGACGGGAGGCGGTTCGGATCCCACTCACGTTCTTTATGAATCACTCCTCGCCGCGGAAGGGCTTCGGGCGTCATATTTGGACCCCGGATCCCCCGTGCGGCTGAATCTAGTGACTCGGGGCGGAGGACCCGCCGCGAAATACAATCACCGGGGTTATCCCATCCGACCCTCGGCCTTGAGGGCGTTCGGGCGAACGGCCCTCCGGTTTCGTCGGGGCGATTTCTGCGTCTTGACCGGGCGCGTACCCGAGGGCAAGGCGCGCGCCGAATCGGCGCGTTGGGTCCGCGCCATGGAATCGCGCGGCATTCATTGCGTGGTGGACGCGTCCGGAAAATCACTGAGCTCATTTTTTCGAGCCAAACCCTCTTTTTTCAAGGTGAACCTGTTCGAGATAACGGAAGCCCTTGGACGGCCGATCGGGAGTTTACGAGAGTTTCTTTCCGTCCTTCCCGTTTTACGTCGAAGGGGACTTGGGCGCGGGGTGGTGACCGACGGGGCCCGGGGCGCCTTGTCGTGGGAAGGACGAGAGGTACTTTTCGGAAAAACGTCCCGGGTGAGCCGCGGACCACGTCCGGTGGTGGGAGCCGGAGACGCGTTTTTGGCCGGTTACCTCAAGGCGTGGCGCGAGGGTAAATGCCTGTCGGATCGTGTCCGGTGGGCTTGCGCGTCTGGCGCGGTCGTGGCTCAAAATGGCATCTCGGGATTCTCGCCAGGAGCGGTGGCCCGAGCC
>CAZSKE010000010.1:0-558 GCA_964607325.1 uncultured bacterium
GCGGGCCATTTCTTGGTTTCCCAGGCCGCCCCGGGAGCCAACCCCACCAAGGTATCCGAATGCTTGACTCCAAAGCGGCCGCAGGTGTCCTTCAGGAAAACCTGCGTGTTCTTGGGCACGGGCACCGTGAAATCCAGGGTTCCCGCGGCCTGGATCCCAAGGCCCCGAAGGGCCTTCACATATTTCCAAACCGTGTGGGTGCTGGGCTCCTTCGAGCGGTGGGCCGCTAGAAGCCTCCTACGAACGCTTTCCTTATCGTACCGGACCCGCTTGGCCGGTTTGAGGCGCCAAATGAGAAGCCGCGTTCGGAGGGAATCGTGTAGATCCAGCACCACGTGGGGTTTCAGCGCCTTCAGTTCGTCCAGGTGCGAGAAAAACGCCATCGGGTCGGAACCCTCCAGGGTCACCACCTTTTTCACGACCGGATGGTAGCGCACGATCGGGGCGTATTCCGCCTTGGTGGCGTAATAAACCTGGGCGGCGCGGTAATGGGTCGCCAATTCGTCCAACGCGGGCAGGGTAAGCGCCACGTCGCCAAGCGACGAGTAACGCATGACC
>CAZSKE010000010.1:581-9763 GCA_964607325.1 uncultured bacterium
GCACGCGCAGGTTCTCGGCCGTACCGGCGGTTTGAACCACTTGGCTTTGCATTCCGTCGTCCGCTCTTTACGCGAGTTGGGGATTCGCCCCTCCACGCGGCCTTTTCCTCGATCAACCCGACTGAGGGCCCGCGGGAGTTCGTCGTGAGGCGTCAAGGATACAACCTCAACCCATCGCCCGCCCACCACTTCATCTCGGCCCGTTCTTCCTTTTCGTCAACGCCGAACGCTCCACGTTCCGCAGGGCGCTTTTATCGGTTTTCGTAGTGTTTCCAACGTTGATGCACCCAGAAATACTGTTCGGGATGCCGCCGGATGAAATCCTCCTGGACTTGAAGAAAACGCTTCGTGGTGTTTTCCACGTCCTTCTCCATGTCATCCGTATGGTCCACGGGCACTTCGGGCAAAAGGTGGTGGGTGAAAGTCCCGTCTTTTTCCCGCAGGAGAAAACTCGGCAGGATCGCCGCCCCGGTCTTGCGCGCCAACACCGCGGGGGCCTTGGTCACCGAGCAATCCCTGCCGAAAAACGGAAGGCGCAGGCCGTCCTTGCCGGCGTTCTGATCGGCCAAGAGTCCCACGACGATGCCCGAGCGCAAACACTGGAGGGCGCGCGCGGTGCCCCGGTGACCCGTGTAGATGATTTCCATTCCGGTGGAGACGCGATTCCTCAGGATCAGCGCGTCCACCCGTTTGTTCGATTGAGGGAAAGCCACCACGGCGAGGGGATAACCGGACAACGCCCAGGCGGTCCCGTGCAGTTCCCAACTCCCGAAATGGGAAACAAGGCCGATCACGCCCTGCCCCGCCTTGAGCCGCCGCGTGACCTCTTCCATGCCGGAGAATTTGACGTTTTTTTCCACCCAAGCGCGATCAAAAGTGGACATCTTGAGGGCCTCGGCCAGGCTCAAGCCCAAGTGGCGGAAGACTTCGCGGGCCGTCGCGGCCACCTTCCTCTCATCCCACTCGGGAAAGCTCAATCGCAGGTTGTGCTCGCAAGTTTGCCGGGGTTTGCGCAGGACTCGCCAGGCCACCGCGGCGATCATCCGGCACAAACGTCGGCCGACAGATAGGGGCACCGCCTTGAAGAAAGCGAGCGCGACGAGCGCCGCCAGGTATTCCAATGTCTTCAACGCTTCCCCCCGGCCCATTCCATGCTTTTCAAGAGCGTCTGCCAATGGTTCTTGCCGCCCGTCACGTGCCACTCGATCTCGAGCACGAGCACGGGAATCTCCTCACCCAGCTCTCGCGGCAGTTTGACCTCGTCCTTCTCCGTCGTGACGAGGTACAGAAGCCCGCGGCGACGCGCGTCCTCCACGATTTCCCTCAAGGCGCGTTTCGTATAGACGTAATGATCGCCTAACGCGTAGGCGTGCCGCACCAACACCTTGAATGATTCCAAGGTTCGCACGAAGGAATGCGGATTGCCGATGCCGGATAACGCGCCCACCGGTATCCCCTCGAGTTGTGAGGACTTCACGCGACGGCCCGAGGCCATATCCTTCAATCCCACAGGCTTGTATTGCGACTCGATGACGGGCGCCCTGGGATTGCGCTTGGCCAACATCGTGCGGATATCCGGCACGTTCCGAGCCTGGTCGGCCTTGTTGATGATAAAAACCCCCGCTTCCGCGAGGGCGTCCATCGGTTCCCGCAGGAGCCCCGCGGGAAGAACGCGACCCGTGGAAAAAGGCTGTGTGCCATCCACCACCAGCAGGTCCATGTCCCGGTGAAGCCGGTAACGGCGCTGAAAACCGTCGTCCAGGATGATCAAGTCGGGCTTGAACCGGCGGAGGGCCTCCTGCCCCGCCCGATAGCGGTCGGGGCAGACCAGCATCGCGGCTTGAGGCACCTTGCGGGCGATCAAGACGGGCTCGTCCCCCGCCTCGGCCGCGTTGGACAAAAGCCTCTCCCCGTCGGAAACCCAAAGAGGACCCGTCCCCCGTCGTTTACCACCGTATCCCCGCGACAGAACGGCCACCCGAAGGCCCCGGGCGGTGAAATGATCGGCCAAATGAATGACCACAGGGGTTTTTCCCGTGCCGCCCGTGGTGAGGTTCCCCACGCTGATGACGGGACAAGAAAGACGACTACGCGGGACCATCCTCAATTGGTAGGCGAGACGACGCGTCCACCAACCGAGTTGATAAACGTGCGCCAAGGCCCGAAGAACCGCCCAAAGAACGTGCTCCTCCGGTCGGTTGGGTTTCCGTTGAAGGAAGTCGAGGTATTTCTGGCGTAAACTCATGGACGGCCGGACCCCTTCAAGAGCGTCTTTTCACCCGCGAATTCAACCTCGGATCACCCGCAACGGCTTTTTCAGCGTCCTGATAACCGGGTGCAAAAAACTGTTTACGCAACCTGCGAATCTCCCTTCACGAATTCCAGCACCTGTTCCGCGGTCCGATGCGTGGCGCCGCGGAGGGTCTCCATCGCGTCCCGGGCGCGGCGTCCCGCGTCCCGGCTGGCCTCCTCGCCCAGGAACTCCTCCATCTTCTCCAAGACCGAATCCATGTAAGGGGCCATGAAACCTCCCCCGGCCGACAGAAGCGCGCCCGCGGCCTCGCGCACATTCGCGGTCTGGGGGCCGAAGATCACCGGAACGCCGGACAGGGCCGGCTCCATCACGTTATGCCCCCCCACCGAAACCAGCGTGCCCCCGACAAAGGCCACGCGCGAGAGCGCGTACGCGAACTCCAACTCACCCAGGGTGTCCAAAACCAAGACTCGCCAGGGAAGCGCCGGGGGAATCTGGGTTCTTTTTTGCCAGAGAAGTCCCGACCGGTCGAGCGCTTCCGCGTAAAGATCCAGGCGCTGGAAATGACGCGGCGCCAGGATCACTCGCAGATCGGGTTTATCCGTCAGCCAGCCGGGAAGGAGCTTCAACACGGCCTCGTCCTCCCGCTCCCTCAAGCTCCCGAAGGTCACGACGGGCTCCCGGGGAGCCAAGCCGACCCATTCCCCGAAGGCCTGGACGGCCTTTCGGTCGGGCGACGGAAGGTCGTGCTTCATCTGCCCGACCACTCGCGAGATTTCCGGCCGCGCCCCTAAAGCCACGAGCCGATCCCTGTCCGTTTGGGTCTGCGCCAAGCAAGCCGCGAACGAGCCCAGGGCCTTCTTGAAGCAGGGACGAAAAAAACGGTACGTGGGATAGCTTTTGTCCGAGACCCGGCCGTTCACCAGCAAGACGGGCACCCCGCGGGTTTGCGCCTCCCGGAGAGTCAGCGGCCAGAACTCCGTCTCAGCGACAATAAGAAGCCGAGGCCGGATGGAATCGAACGCGCGTCTCAACACCGGTTTCAGGTCCAAAGGCGCCAGATGCGTCCGATCCGCGCCCGCCTTTTCCAAAGCCCGTTGGCGCCCGGACAAGCTGGTCGTGGTGATCGTCAAGTGCATCCCCGGGACGTGCTCCCGCAGGAGCGCCACCAGGGGCAAAACCGCGTTGACCTCCCCGGCCGACGCGGCGTGAAGCCATACGCGCGGACGGGCGGCGTCGGGTGTGGCGATAGACGGATATCGGCCCAATCGCTCGTCAAACGTGGTTTCGCGATTCCCGCGCCGGGCCAAGACACCCCAGAGTTCGGCCAAGGGCGCGAGGGGGGAGGTTAATAGATCGTATAGGAACAAGGTGACCTCGGAACCAATTCAAGGCGGACTTCGGATGGGGCCATTCTACCTTTAATCCTTTTGTCGAAAACAGCCTTCGGCGGCGGCCGTGACCCTGTCCATTTCCATCTGGACCTTTCGAACGCCCTCGGCGCCACCCTGGCTTTTGTCGAGCAGGACGGGTTCTCCGTACCAGTACACGACCCTCGAAAACGGCTTCGGAAGCATGAAACGGTCCCAACTCTTGAACCGCCAGGCGTGTTCCGCCGCGAAGCCAATGGGCACCACGGGTTTCCCCGAAAGCCTGGGAATGACCGCCACGCCGGGCTGAACCTTTCGCCGAGGGCCCCGGGGGCCATCCGGGGTGATCGCGCCGTTGGAACCGGATTTCAGGAGCTGGATCATGGACTGGGCCGCCTCCCGTCCGCCCCGGGTGGTGGAACCCCGGACGGAGTGGTAACCCAAACGGCCCACCAGTTGGGAGATCAATTCCCCGTCGCGCGAGGCGGAAATCATGACGAACGCGCCGCAAAACCGGTGGTGCCAACCGTTCATGAGGATGGCCTCGTGCCAAAAGGCCCAAAGGACCGGGCGCGCCTGCTTCACGCGCGGACTCAAGTCCCTCCGTCCCTCCTCGCGCGCGCGGAGGGTCCAACCCAGCGCATAGAGGAGCGGCAGGACCAGGGCCACGCACAGGCGATCCGTCCATTTCAGTTGGTAGGTTTCCAAACCCAAAACCTCGGTATCGCGCTCGGCGATCAACATCCAACAAACGGCTCATCCTCGCTCACACCCCACTGCCACGACCCTCCGCTCAACGCCGCCACCCTTTGCCGTTGAGGGGGGGTCACGCCTGAACCGACGGCTGGCGACCGGCGGAGCCATCATAATAATTTCAGGATTTCCTTCGCGGCGACTTCCGAGGGTTGGGCCGGGGTCGATAAAGCCCGACGGATCCTGGCGAACTGGGCCGCCTGCGCCTTGCGGGCCTGTCCGGACTCCAACAAGCGCGTGGTTTCCACGACCAGACGTTCCGGGGTGAACCTTTCCTGGAGCAGTTCGGGAACGGAAGGATGCCGGTCCAAAAGGTTGACCATCCCCACGTTCTTCACGCTCAAAAGGCGTTTGGCCAGAAAAGCCGACAAGGGAGCCACTTTATAAAACACCACCATGGGCGTCCTCAAGAGGGCCGTTTCCACCGTGCTGGTGCCCGATTTCACCCAAGCCAGGTCGCAAGCGGACCGGGCTTCCCACGCCGGAGCCTCCGCGAACACCACGGGGTCCGTGTTTCGCAAACCGGGGTAATCCAAGACCGAAAGGCCGTTCGGCTTGAGCATCACAAAAAAAGCGCGCGGGTAGTTTTCCACCAGGCGACGGATGGATGGAAGGAGAACCGGCCAGATGCGCTTGATCTCGCTTTTACGGCTCCCCGGGAGCACCGCCACCAGGGGTGAAGCGTCCTTCGGGACGCCGAGGGCTTTCCTGGACTTTTTCGGATCCACGCGCGGATAAGGAACCGTCTCCGCCAGGGGATTTCCCACGTAGACGGCCTCCAGGCCCTCCTCGTGAAAGAACATTTTCTCGAACGGGAAAATGACGAGCAGTTTTTTCAGGTCCCGCTTCATGGCCACCAGGCGTTCTTTGTGCCAAGCCCACACTTGCGGCGCGATGTAATAGCAAACCGGGATGCCGCGCCGAGCGGCCTTTTCGGCCAAGCGAAGGTTGAAGCCAGGATAATCCACCAGCACCAAGAGATCGGGCCGCTCCCGATCCAGCCATCGCTCGCATTGCGCGAACCGACGAAGGACCGCGGGCAGGTGTTTGGCGACCTCCCAGAAGCCCACCAGGGCTTCCTTTGTCAAATCCTCGCGCACCTCCATGCCGGCGGCGGCCAGAAGGGCCCCCCCCATGCCGAAAACCCGCAGTCCGGGCGCCCGGCGGCGGAGAGCCGCCACCACCCGGGAGGCGTGGCCATCACCGGAAGGGTCCCCCGCCACGAGCATGATCTTGTGCGTCGAATGATCCACGGTTACTTCGCCTCTCCAACCTCAATGGACGCGCTCACGTGAGGGAAACGGGAAACCCGAAACGAGGAACGCGGAATGAGCGTCCAGCCGATCCCAAGACCTCTTCAATCCCTAATTCCGTATCGCCTTTATCTGCCTCGTTATTTCGAGCGCCAGCGCGAGGGCTTCCCTTCCATGCTCGCCCGTCACCCGGGGAGAGCGTCCGGTGGTCACACAGTCAAGGAAATCCCCGATCTCGAGCTGGAGCGAATCCCCCTTCTCGATGGGCATTTTTTCCCGCGTAATGTACAGGTCCCCGAACTGCATGCCACCCAAAAGCGGCGCTTTGCCTTTTTTCTTCTCGAACAAGGTGATGCCTTGCTCCATGTAATCGATGGAAAGGTAGGCGTCCTCCTGGAAAACGCGGATCTTCCGCATCTTGTCGGGCGAGATACGGGACGCCGTCAGGTTGGCGATGCATCCCGACTCGAACTTGATGCGGGCGTTGGCGATGTCCTCGGTGGGTGAAAGGACGGCGATGCCCACGCCCTCGACGGACACCGGCTTCGATTCCACCAGGTTGAGCACAATGTCGATGTCATGGATCATCAGGTCCAGCACGACGCCGGTTTCCAGGTTGCGCGCCGAAAAAGGGCCCAAGCGGTGGGCCTCGATGAAACGAGGCACGGTCTTGAGCCGATGAAGCGCTTGAACCGCCTGGTTGAACCGCTCGATATGACCGATCTGCAGGATTTTACCCTTTCGGGCGGCCAAGGCCGTCAGCGCGTCGGCCTCCTCCAGGGTGGACGCGATAGGCTTTTCCAGCAGAACGTGGCAACCGGCCTCCAGGCAACGGACGGTCACGGCGTGGTGGAGCTGAGTCGGCACCACGACGGATACCGCCTCGACTCCCGCCGCGAGAATCTCATCCAATCCCGAGAAAGCCGTCGTTTTTTGCTTTTTGGCGATTTCCCGGGCGCGCCCCAAATCGGAATCCACGACGCCCACCAAAAAAGACTGTTGGAGATCATGGTAAACCCGGGCGTGGTGTTGACCCAGATTGCCGACTCCAATGACGCCCGTGCGAATGGCCATTTGTTCTCCTCGTCGACCGGCGGAACGGCGGGGTGGAAGACGGGCAATATTAACACATACCCGGCCAAAGACCGGAGAGCGCAAACCGCGCTTCCACCGGTAAACAGGCTTTTGAGCCTCATCATTCGCCAAGGTCGCGAAGTTACGGTGATTAACGCGTTTCGGCCCGGCCGCCGCGCAAGAGTTTCAGAGGAGGTTCCGGTAGACTTCCAGGTGCGACGCCACGAAACGTTCCAACGAGAATCGCTCGGCCATGGGTCGAGCCTGACGGGACAACGCCACCCGGCGCGCGGAGGAACGGAGAAGGGAGGCGATGGCGTCGGCCCAAGGACGGGGTTCGTACGGCCCCACCAGAATGCCCCCACGGACCTTTCCATCGGGGCGCCGAAGAATTTCCGCGGTGCCCTCCCCGTCCCAAGCCACCACCGGTCGCCCGCAGGACAAGGCCTCGGCCGGTGCCATCCCGAACGCCTCGGCGTGGGCCGCGTGCACGGCGATATCCACGGCGGACCAAAAAGCCGGCATGTCCCGAACATGTCCCATAAAATCGAACCGGCCCTTCAACCCCATCCCGTCCCGGCGCGTCTCCAGGGCGCGGGCATAGGTTTGCTCCTCGGGAGCCACGCCGCCCGCCACCACGAAACGAGTCCGCGGGTTCCCTCGAAGGACGAGGGCCGCGGCTTCCAGCAACAACTCATGTCCCTTCCCCGGGGTCAACCGAGCGACCATCCCCACCACGGGCGCGGAACCGCATTTCCACTTTTTCCTCATCCGCCGACGGCCAGAAGGGTCGAACCGGCAACGCGTCGTGTCCACAGGCTCGTAAACCGTCCGGACCCTTTCGGGAGGCGTGGGGCATGTCTTGATCGCGTTCAACCGGATGACCTCGGAGCAGGCCAATAACCCGTCCACACGGCCGTAAAGAAGGCGGTGAACGGGGTCTTTTTTAGGATGGGCATTTCCCACGTGTTGGGTAAAGACAAGGCGCGCGGAGCCACCGGCGAGGTGAAGCCCGGGAACCGTCATCCAGAGATCCTTGCCCTCATGCAGGTGGAGAATGTCGGGTTGAAACGCCTTCAAGTGACCGGAAACACGGTTCCATTCACTAGGCGCCACGTAACCACGAAAACAAAGCGGACGAGTGGGGAGCCCCATCCGGGCGGCCTCTCGACCCGCGGCCGCGTCCGGGTCGGCCCAAACCTCGGCCGAATGACCGAGCCGGCGAAACGCCTTCGCCAAAAGAAGCGGCACCAGTTCGCGCCCGCCCCAGCCACGGGATGTGACCACCTGGGCGATCCGCAGAGATTTTCCGGCGCGGGAATTCGGCGCGTTTTTCATTCCGAGGGCTCCAAGCGACGTCTCACGACCTCATCCCGACGTTCAGCCTACCACCGCCTCCGCCCGCGGCCGACCGCGCCTCAGTTCTTTTTCTTCACCTTGGGCGCGGAGGGAACGATGGTAAAACGGAAATTGAAATACCCCAAAAGGGCGTACCCGCCTTTCCATCGCTCGTAGGCCAAGTTGAAGGAAAAAAGCCGGTCGATCTTGGTGTTGAACAACACCGGGTCCTTGGACAAGGGGAACGGTTTCTGGACCTCGAAGCGCCAGGTGGTCCCGAGGAACCGGATGTCACAACCGGTGAAGAAAAGGTTCGGCGAGGATTCCTCCCGGACATCCTCCAGTCCAAGCGCGAACAAGGGAAGCAAGTCGGAATGGTTTCCATTCGGCATCATCCGCCGAATAAAGCCGACGGATTTGAAAAGGTCGCGGATGTTTCCCCGCAGGTAGCCCACATGCACCGAAGCCCCGGAGGACACCCGTTTGCCGGCCACCAAGTACACGCCCCCCAGGGATTGGGTCGTGAATTTGAGGGCCCCGCTGGATTCCCCGGAGCCTCCGGGATTGTTTCCTTGAAGCAGTAGGGTGTTCAGGTATCCCACGGCCAGGGCCGGCCGATCGCCTTCCTCATCCAGGAAGCCATATTTGAAATCACCGGTCAGCAACCAATTCCGGAGGGGGTTCAAGTAGTCCACCGGTTCGGCGCTCTGTTTCTCGAAAATGGAACCGATGTAGTAGGAAAACAACAGGTCGATATTCAATCCGCCGGAACGGTCATATCGGTTCGAGTAAGCGGTCGGCAGAAGGGCGATCCCGGACCGCGCCAACACCGGGGTCCGGGTCGCGGTTGGGGTCCGGGTCGCGGTCGGCACCCAAGGGGTCGGGGTGGGCGTGGAACTCTCGGGTGTGACCGTGGGCGTGGCTTCGAGCGTGGGGGACTCGGCGATCAAGCTGGCGGCAGGCGTCTCGACGGCGGGAACCGTTTCGTCCCCCGCGGCGAACGACAAAACCGCGCCGAGAAACACCACCAGCGCCGCGGCCGCCGCGCCTCGCGCGATCCTTCCATGGCGGCGCGCCGGGCGAATCAGGGGGCGTTTCCTATCGAAGGATGAATACTTGGACATCTTTGCGGCCAAAGCG
>CAZSKE010000010.1:9773-14268 GCA_964607325.1 uncultured bacterium
TGTGACGGCCCTTGATGGCCCCCCCCACGTCGGCCGCCCAGGCGAAACCATACCCCTCGATATACAGCGGGGTCTTCATGCGGATGACGCGAGGATCCACCGCGGCCACCCCATACCCGGCCTTTTGGTTGGTGGAGGTCAAGCCATCGGCGTACGATCCGGTGTCCTCGGGGCCCGGGTAGTACGCCGTGGCCTCTAGGCGGAGCACCTTGCGGACACGGTACCGTTTTGGCATTCGGTACAGTTTAGGCCGGGTCGAGGTGCCCTCGTACACCCGGGCGGGTTTGGGTCGGCGGATCCACTTGGTTTCCAGAATCTTCTCGAAAGCCGTCACGCCGTTGAGGGTGAAAAATTCGGTGGTGAACTCGCCGAAACCGTCCTCGCCCGGATCCACGTCGAGGATCTCGCCCACCCCCAAGGTGTCGGTATACACCGTCTTGACTTGGCGGGCCACTTTTTTTCGGACGGTTTCGACTTTGCGCTCGACGAGTCCCAGATCCACCTCGAGGCCTTCCGTCAACAACGCGTCGCGCGAGGGCACGACCACGTCATGGGCGCCCACCTGGTAACCTTTTTCCCGCAGGAGTTGCCCCACCGTTCGGGCACGTGTCGAAACCGTGACTGGGCCGTCGGGGCCGAAAACCATGACCGTCAGTGCCGGAGGGCGCGTCATGGCCCAACAAAGGAATCCGCCGGCCAAGCCCACCGCCAACAACGCGACAGGCCACGCCCCGAGGCGGCGGGGACGCGGAGGCTCACTCAACGCGGGTCTCCAGGAAATTCGCCAGGAGTTTCCGGCCGGATTCGGTCAAGATGGACTCGGGATGGAACTGAACGCCTTCCACGGCCAGGTTCCGGTGCCGAACGCCCATGATCTCGCCGTCCTCGCTTCGGGCGGTGATGATCAAATCCTTCGGCAGGGACTCTTGGCGAATGACCAGGGAATGGTACCGGGTGGCCCGAAAGGGATCGGGCAATCCCCGAAACACCCCCTTGCCGTCGTGCCGGATCTCGCTAGTCTTTCCGTGCATGAGTTTCCCGGCGCGGACAATCTCGCCCCCGAAAGCGACCCCGATGGCCTGGTGGCCCAGGCAAACGCCCAGGATGGGGATCTCCCCCGCCAGGCTCCGGATGGCCTCGACGGACACTCCCGCTTCCTTCGGGGAACAAGGTCCCGGGGAAACCAGGAGGTGGGACGGCCGCAAGGCGCGGACGTCCGCAACGGTCACCTCGTCGTTCCGACGGACCTGGATCCCGGCCCCGAGCTCGCCCAGGTACTGCACGAGGTTGTAGGTGAACGAATCGTAATTATCGATAACCAGTACCATGGCGCTCATTTCCTCCCTCCGGACTTCCCGCGCCCGCGACCCGGCGTCGGGGATCCGGCCCCCATCCGTTCGGCGGCGGCCACCGCCACCATGACCGCGCGCGCCTTGTCGCGGGTCTCCAGATACTCGTTCTCCGGCACGGAATCCGCCACCAACCCGGCGCCCGCCTGCACCGTGGCCTTTCGAAGACCGCGACCCTCGTCCCGCAAGACCAGGGAACGGATGGTGATGGCCGAATCCAGGCTTCCGTCGAATCCGAAAATGG
This sequence comes from uncultured bacterium, assembly GCA_964607325.1. GTDB lineage: Bacteria > Oederibacteriota > Muellerivitia > Muellerivitales > Muellerivitaceae > CAZSKE01. The sequence continues at coordinate 11,367 of CAZSKE010000010.1, forward strand.
CCACCACCCCGCCGTAAGGGCCACGGCGGGCCGGTTCCATTTCCTCGATGATTTCCATCGCCCGGACCTTGGGGGCCCCCGAAAGGGTGCCGGCGGGGAAACAAGCTTGCAACGCGTCGAAAGGCGTTTGATCCTTGCGCAAGCGGCCCGTCACGTCGGAGACGATGTGCATGACGTGCGAGTAGCGCTCGACGGCCTGGAATTGGCCGACCCGGACGCTTCCAAACTCGCAAACACGGCCCAAGTCGTTGCGTCCCAGGTCCACCAGCATGACATGCTCCGCCAACTCCTTGGGGTCCTTCAGGAGGCCCTCCTCCAACGCGCGGTCCTCCGCCTCATGGGCCCCGCGAGGACGCGTGCCCGCGATGGGGCGCGTTTCCGCCTTGCCGTCCTGGACTTTCAACAACATCTCCGGGGAAGCCCCCACCAAGTCCATGCCGTCATACCGCAAAAGGTACATATAGGGGGAGGGATTCAATCGCCTCAACAGGCGGTACACGGTCACCGCGTCCGCGCGCGTCATTTTCTCAAACCGTTGGGACAGAACCACCTGGATGACGTCGCCGGCCTTGATGTATTCCTGGCATCGGCGAACGGATTCCTGGAACCGCCGTTTGGTGACATTCGACCGGAAACCCAGAAGCGGATCCTCCCCCGCCGAAGGTTTCCCGGGAAGCGGAAGCTCCCTCACGCCGCGAAGCGGTTTCTCAAGCCTTTGGACGGCCGACCTGAGTTTTTGAACCGCCGAACGATAGGCGATCTCGGGCCGAACGCCTCTCTCCACCGTCACGTTGACGACCAATCGGAGCGTGCGATCCTTATGGTCGAACAGGGCCAGTTGGTCGACCTCGACCAGCGCCAACTCCGGAAGCCCCAGATCGTCCCGGGCGTTCTCGGGAAGGCGTTCGAATCCGCGCACCATGTCATAGGAGAGATAACCCACCACCCCCCCGGATAAACCGGGCCCTCCCGGCAAGGGGGCCTGCCGCAACCCCGCGTAACGGTCTCTCAGGGCATGAAGCGGATTGGGCGCCGCGGTCCGGATTTTCCGCCGGCCCGTCTTTTCGGTCAGGAAACCGCTCCGAGCCTCGAAAGCCCGGCTGGCGCCATACCCCACGATGGAAAACCGAGCCACCTTCTCGTTTTTTTCCACCGATTCGAGCAGGAAGGTGCCGGGGCCGCCGCCGAGCTTCAGGTAAGCGCTCAGGGGCGTCTCCAGGTCGGAATGGACCGTCAAGACCACCGGAATCCTGTCGAATCTCTTGAAAAGGGATCGGAACTCGTTAAGGGACGGCTGAGGTTGGAAACGGTCTGCGGGGGTCATCGGAATCCTCCTTGGTTGTAGGTTTGAACGCGAACGGGTTTCCGCGACGGCGGGAGCCGCCGGAGGGGGCTTAGCCCCGCCGCCATCGGTTCAAACGCGACCCAAGGAGCTTCATGATTTCTTGTAAACCTTGTCGGGATCGAACACCTGGACGCCCACATCCTTCCAGCCGTCGCCCTTTCTTTCGTTGAAGAAGCAGGACCGCTTGCCCGTGTGACAGGCCGCGCCACCCACTTGCTCGATTTTAGCCAGTATAACATCCTTGTCACAGTCGGTGTAGAGGGCCTTCACCTTCTGGACATTGCCCGAACTTTCACCCTTTTCCCAGAGCTTTTTACGACTGCGGCTCCAATAGGTGAGATGCCCGGTTTCGACCGTGTGCGTCAGGGATTCCCGGTTGGCGAACGCGAACATCAGGATCTCGCCGGTATCGGCGTCCTGCGCGATGACCGGGATGAGTCCGTCCTCCTGGAAACGAAGCGTATCGATCCAACCCATGGGAACCCGTCCTCCATGCGCCGCCGGCCGTCAGCGGTCGGCGGTCCGCTTTTTAAAAAACGTTGTCACAAACGCACCGGAACGCCTTGAGCCCGCATGAATTCCTTGGCCTGGCGAATGGTGAACTCCCGATAGTGGAAAATGGAGGCCGCTAGCACCGCGTCGGCTTTTCCCAGCGTGACGCCGTCCACCAGGTGCTGGAGATTCCCCACGCCGCCCGAGGCGATGACGGGCACCGACACGGCCTCGGAGACGGCCCGGGTGAGGTCCAGGTCGAAACCCTCGCGAGTCCCGTCCCGGTCCATGGAGGTCAGCAGGATCTCTCCCGCCCCCAGGGCCGTGCCCTCCCGGGCCCATTCCAGGGCGTCCCGTCCCGAGGGCTTCCGCCCTCCGTGGGTGTAAACCTCCCAACCTTTCGACGGGTCCTTCGGGTCCCGCCTTTTGGCGTCGATGGCCAGCACGATGCATTGGCTCCCGAACTTTCCGGCGCCTTCCTTCAAGACCAGCGGGTTTTCAACCGCTCGGGTGTTCAAGGACACCTTGTCGGCGCCCGACTTGAGCAAGATCCGGATGTCGTCCGTCGTACGGATCCCGCCTCCCACCGTGAGGGGCATGAACACCTCCTCGGCCGTTCGCTTCACGACGTCCAGGAGGATATCGCGTTCCTCATGGGTCGCCGTGATGTCCAAAAAAACCATCTCGTCGGCGCCCTCGGCGTCGTATCGCCGCGCGATCTCCACGGGATCCCCCGCGTCGCGGAGGTTCTCGAAATTCACGCCCTTGACGACCCGCCCGGCCTTCACGTCGAGACAGGGGATAACTCGTTTCGCTAGCATGGGTGCCCCTCAAACGTATTGCCGCCGATCACGACCGATCAGCGCCGAACCAGCTTATCGATTCTCAAAAAGCGGCTTGTCGGCGGAGGACCCTCTCAACGCGACGTCCCCGCGAACCGCTATTTCCGCCGGGCCTTGGCCGGCACGGGTTCCTTGGCGAGCCGAATGGCCTGCTTGAGATCCATGGCCCCCGAGTAGAGGGCCTTGCCGATGATGACCGAGGACACTCCGTAGCGTTCCAACC
>CAZSKE010000010.1:14278-15211 GCA_964607325.1 uncultured bacterium
ACCTTTTCATGTGCTCGATGTCCTTGTAACGGCTCACCCCTCCCGAGGCGATGACGGGAATCTTGACCGCCCGGGCGATATCCTTCGTGCTCCCGAAGTTGGGGCCTTCCAACATGCCGTCCCGTTGGATGTCCGTGAAAATCAAGGCGGTCACGCCCAGATCGGCCATCTCGCGCGCCAGGTCCACGGCCTGGACCCGCGTCACGGTTTTCCATCCCTTGATGGCCACCAAGCCCTTCTTGGCGTCGATCCCCGCCACGATGGCCTTGCCGTATTCCTTCACGGCCTCCCGGACGAAATCCTTGTTCTGGACGACCGACGTGCCCAGGATCACGCGGGTCACCCCCACGGCGAGGACCTTTTCGATGGTCTTGAGGTCTCGGATTCCACCGCCCAATTGGACGGACAGTTCGGTGGCCTTGACGATGTCCTTGACGAAAGTCAGGGAGGTCAGCTTGCCCGTGAAGGCGCCGTCGAGGTCGATCACGTGCAGACGCCGCGCGCCCTTGAGCTTCCACAACTTGGCCACGGAGACGGGTTCCTGCGAATACACCGTCTCGTCCCGCAGGTCGCCCTGCACCAATCGAACGCAACGGCCTTTCCGGATATCGATGGCGGGTATGACTTCCATGCTCGAACCTTTTCCCGGCTCATCCCCGGGTTTTCTTATTACCGCCCGCTTAAAACCACGTTCGCTCCAAGGCCTCAAGGGTTTGGCGGAACCCAAGCACGGCTTGGAATCCTCGCGGCGTTTGGCGTCAACCCATTCGACTGTAAAACAGCTTCGAGGCGCCGGCGTCAGCCGACCAGGCGCTTGAAGTTTTCCAGGATTCGAAGCCCGATTCCTTGGCTTTTTTCAGGATGGAATTGGGTGGCGTGAACATTGTCCTTCCAGACCATGGCCGCGAAATCACTCCCGTAATCACAAGTCGC
>CAZSKE010000010.1:15221-16125 GCA_964607325.1 uncultured bacterium
CTACCACTTCGGGGTCCCGCGGGACGCCGAAATAGGAGTGCACGAAATACACATGGGACCCGTCGGGCACGCCTTGAAGGAGCGGATTCCCGTCTTTTCGTATGTGGATCTGGTTCCAGCCAAGGTGTGGCACCTTCGGCACACCCTCAAACCTCACCACGCGCCCCGGAAGGATTCCCAGGCCACGGGAAACCCCGAACTCCTCGCTTTCGTCAAAAAGCATCTGGAGGCCCACGCAGATCCCCAGGAAAGGGCGGCCCGAAAGCACGGCTTCCGACACGGCGCGACCCAAGTCGGCCCGGTTCAGCGCGTCCATGGAATCCTTGAAGGCCCCCACCCCCGGGAAAACGACCCCCCGGGCCGCCCGGACCTCTCGCCAATCCGTGGTGATCCGCGCGTCCGCGCCCACCTTCTCGAGGGCCTTGGTCACGCTGTGCAGATTGCCGACACCGTAGTCCACCACCGCGATCATTCCCCACCGCCTTCAGGGCACCGTCAGCGCCTTGAGCAGGATGCAAAAACAGTTTTTCAGCACCCTGTCAGAGCGTGCCTTTGACAGAAGGGACGCCCACCGATTTGGCGTCGAAAGCCGCGGCGGCCCGTAAGGCGCGCGCCGCGCTTTTGAAAGCGGCCTCCACGATGTGATGGCTGTTTCGTCCGTGGATCAACTCCAAGTGCATGGTCACCAGGGCTTTATCGACCAACGCCTTGAAAAAGTCCTCCACCAACTCGGTGTCGAACGCGCCGATGCGTTTCTTGGAAGGCAGGGGCAGGTGGAAGGTCAGGTGATTCCGGCCGGACAGGTCCACAACGCACCGCACCAACGCCTCGTCCAGAGGCACGTAAGCGTGCCCATAACGCGCGATGCCCGCCTTCTCGCCGAGCGCTTCCGCGAGGGCCTCGC
>CAZSKE010000011.1:0-13912 GCA_964607325.1 uncultured bacterium
GCGTGAGGCCCAGATCTCTCCGCTGCCCCCGGTGGTGCTCGGCGGCGTGCTCGTGGTACCCATCGGTCTCATCTCGGCCATGACCGGTAAGCCCCTACCTCCGGAACTCACCAAGAAGCCCACGATCGCCGGCGTCCTAGCGGGCGGTTATTACGCGATGTTCGCCGCCGGCCGGATCCTATCCGGTGTTTACGCGAAGCATGTCCCGGCGGATCGGATCCTCCTCGGGAGCCTCCTTCTGGCCCTCGCGGGTTCGTTCCTTTTATGGCTCAACCTCAACCCGGTCGTGAGCCTGTCCGGAATGGCCTTGACGGGTTTCGCGATCGCGCCCGTATTCCCGGCGCTGGTATCCGACACCCGAAACCGCGTCGGGAGCCGCCATGCGAGCAACACTATCGGCATGCAAATGGCCGCGACGGGCATCGGCTCCGCCTGCGTGCCGGCGTTGATGGGACTATTGGCGAGACGGACATCCGTCGAGGCGATAACGGCGGCGATCATGGGCCTTTTCGCGGCCCTCCTGCTGATTTACACCGCGTCGAAGCGGGCGAACGCGCGTCGGCCGGGGCTTGGAAGCGACGCGTGAAACGCCATAGGATTGTCGGGCATGCATAAGCCTATTCAAATCAACCACCTCGGCCTTTCGTTCCCCCACAAGACCTGCTTCGGGAATTTCAGCGCGCGAATCGCCCCCGGCGGCCGGATCGCCGTGATCGGAAGGAACGGCAGTGGCAAGACGACGCTCCTGAGGATGCTTCAGGGCTCTTTCGAGCCCACCCGCGGCGAGATCCGCGTGCCCAGCGACGTCGTTTTCGGCTACGTGCCGCAGACCATCGAGGAATTCGAAACCTTGAGCGGCGGGCAACGGCTGAACGCGGCCTTGACGCGCGCGTTGGGACTCCATCCAAACGTCCTTTTGCTGGACGAGCCCACCAACCACCTGGATCGCCACAATCGAAAGTCGCTCATGCGGATGCTCCGCGCGTTCGACGGGACGCTGATCGTCGTTTCCCACGACACCGAACTCCTGCGCAATTGCATCGACACCCTGTGGCATATCGACGACGGCCGGATTCATGTGTTTACGGGAAGCTACGACGACTTCTTTCGGGAGAAACGCCTCCAACGCGCCTCGATCGAACGGGAGCTTTCGCGTCTCGACCGCCAAAAGAAGGACATGCACCAAGCCTTGATGAAGGAACAAGTGCGCGCGGCCAAGAGCAAGGCGGGTGGCAAACGCAAGGTCAAGAGGGGGAAGTGGCCGACGATCGTCATCAAAGGCAAGGTCAGCCAGGGCGAGACCACCACGGGACGCAAGAGGGCCGTCCTCGACGAAAAGAAGGACGAGTTAATCCAGCGATTGTCGGACCTGCGCCTGCCCGAGGTGATCCTCCCGAAATTCTCCATCGACGCGGCCGAAGTCGGGGACAAGGTGATCGTGTCTGTCGCCGGGGGCGCCGTCGGCTATCCGGGGCGGGAAACCGTCCTGCGCGACATCGTCTTGTCGGTGGGATCGCGCGACCGGATCGAAATCCAAGGGGACAACGGGAGTGGAAAGACGACGCTTCTGAGGGCGCTTCGGGACGATCCCCGTGTCGTCCGATCGGGCGATTGGCGCGTCCTCAAGGCCCAGGACATCGGGGCCTTGGACCAGCATTACGCGACGCTCGATCGTGAAAAAACGGCGTTGGAGACGATCGTGGATCTTGTTCCCGCCTGGCCGCACGCGGAAATCCGACGTCACCTGAACGATTTCCTGTTCCGGAAAAACGAGGAAGTGAACCGGCCCGTCCATCAGCTCTCGGGCGGCGAGAAAGCGCGATTGAGCCTGGCTCGGATCGCGGCCAGGACGCCGAAGCTCCTCTTGTTGGATGAAATCACCAATAACATCGATCTTGAAACGAGGGGACACGTCATCGAGGTTCTGAAAGCCTACCCAGGCGCCCTGATCGTGATTTCCCACGATCCGGATTTTCTGAAGGAAATCGGGGTGGTCGACTCCCATATCGTCCGGGAGGGACGGGTGAAGAGGCGCTGAGCAAGGGGAAGCGGGAATGCCCTATACTACCGGGAAGGGACGTTTTTAACCGATCGCCTCATGAAAGACAGCGTGATGATCAACCTGGACGAAGTGATACAAACGCTCAAGAGCATCCAAGCGCTCGAGAAGGTCATCGGGGAACTCTACGGCGATTGTTCCCGGGCTTTTCCCGAAGCGGGGGGGTTGTGGTCGTCCCTGGCGGCGGCGGAGAAGCGACACGCGGAAATGGTGGGGGAGATGATCCAATGCGTGTCCACACGCCCGGAGGATTTCAAGCCCGGGCGTTCCTTGAAAGCCATCGCCATCGACACCGTGGTCCGGGGGGTGGAAAGACAGAGGGAACTCCTGGCGAGAAACAAGGGGACCCTTCGGCAGGCGCTTTTCATCGCGCGGGACCTGGAACAATCCATCCTTGAGAAAAATTACTCGGACATCGTGGCTTCCTCGTCCTCCGATTACAACGCGTTGGTCAATCGCATGATTTCGGATACCGAGGAACACCGCGGGCTTTTATACGCGAAAATCACTTCCACGCCCGATTGAGAGGGCCCGATTCCCAAGGCCCTTCGCCTGATGACCCAACCGTCGTCATAAATGCCGTTCAGACGCCCCGTTTACGCGTCCCAACAATACTTAACAAGACTTGAACATGACGGTTGTCATGTGGTATCCAATATCGCTTGAATAAATTCGATACCGCTCTTTTTATTTCATGCAGATGAAAAAGTAAGCTGAAAGGGTCCCGTCGGCGCGCGTTCAAGCCGTCCATGGGCCTTGTCTCCCCCAAGTTTGAAAGGAAGCCGATCCATGACCAGCGCGCAAAACGAAGAGCGCCCAATGCTCCAAACCCTTCCAGGGGATGATGTCCGCCAGATCCTTTGGCGGTACCAGGATCGGTACGACGTCCAGATGCTGGTCCAGGCCACGCGGGCGGCGGCTCGTGGGCCCGTGGCGCGGTTGGTGGCGCAAGGCGCCCGCAACACGCATGAATGGACGGCGGAAAAGAACTCCCTCCTGAAGGTGTACGACGAAGCCGGCATCACGAGCGCGTTTCTCGATCCGAAGCACGGCGGCATTCTGGAGGGCGCCAAGAACTTCCCCATGGCCCTCTTGGCTTTCGAGCTGGCCTGGGTCGACGGTGGGGCGGCCACGGCGTCCTTGGCGGGCAACCTGGGGCTGGCGCCCATCCACGAAAAGGGGACCCCGGAGCAGGTGGACCACTACATGCCCCTGGCCTGTCCCCCGGGCCCCGGCGACAACCGGAAGACCATGCGAGCGGCCTTCGCGCTCACGGAACCCCTTCCTTATGTGGGAGTCGAGACAGGCATCTTGTGCGGCAAGTTGCGCGTGGCCGAGTGGAAGGACGGGGCCGAGCCCATTCTGGAGGTCGAGAAGCGGGGCCGCTTCATCACCAACATGGACTACGCCAACGTGGTCACCGTGGCCGTGGACACCGACGACAAGCGCATCAAGACATCCTGCATGATCATCGTGGAGGAGACGGATCCCGGCGTGTTCGACCGTGGCGCCGCCACCCGAAAGATGGTGCACCAGCTTTCCTCGACCCGCGATCCCATCCTGAACCTGAGAGTGCCCGCCTCGCGCATTATCGGGGGTTACACGGTCAAGGACGGGGTGATCGTCCCGAATTTCAGCCATGGCGACGTCATCGAGGCCGTTTTCAAGCGAACGCGCGTGACGGTCGGCCTCAGCGCAGTCGTTTCCGCGGTAGCGCCCAGGCCACGCCCGGCACCCCGCGTTACGACCTCGGCATCCAGACCAAGCAGGACGCCCAGCATCGGCTTGTGGATGTCTGGGCCGTGGGTGAGGCGGGAGCCTCCCTGGGTTTCACCACGGCGCGTTTGTTCGACGAGGTGGACCCCTTGGAGCGCCAGGTGAACTCGATATTGGAATCGCGCGGCGTCAAGGGCGGACGCGCCCGCATGAAAGCCATGGCCCAAGTGGACGAAACGGCCCTGGAATGGCTGAAGCTCTCGCGCCAGCCGGAGGGGAAGCGAGACGCCGCCCGATTCGAGACGCTTTCCAAGGACCCCTTGGTCCGGTTCTCGCTGATCGACTCCATGGCCAACGTGCTGTGCCCCGCCACCAAGTTGTGGGACACCGGCGTGGGCGCCGACTCCATGCGGGAGGCCGTCAGCATGATGGGCGGTTATGGCATCACCGAGGACTGCCCGGGTTTCCTGGGGCACAAGTGGATGGATTGCCAGCTCGAGGCCACCTACGAAGGCCCCGAGGCCGTGCAACGGCGCCAACTTTCGATGACGATGACCTCGCCGGTTTTCCTGGAACAGCTCAAGGGGTGGCGCGAGGACCTCTCCGCCCTGGGCAAGAAGCGCCCCGATACGGGGGCCCTTCTCACGGCTTCCGGCCTGGAGCTCTGGCTGTGGACCTACCGTCATCTGCAGACGGCCGTGGACGCCGACGGAGCCAAGCTTTACCACTCCAACCGGCAGGGCGTGACCTTCTCCCTCGCCGATTCCCTCTGCTGGCTCCTGGCTTCCCGGTGCCAGATCAAGGACGTGATGGAATTGGAATATATGGGCCCCGGCAGCCCCACGGTGGCTGAAGGATTGGCCGGGACGGTGGCTTTTCTCATGGACCTTTGCCACGTGCAGGCCGCCCGGGCCGCGGGCGAATCTTCCCGCATCTGCGCCGAACTGGTGTTCGGCTACAACCGACCGGAGGACGGCGGCAAGGGCGGGGCGCTGGAGGATTTCCTGAGCCTGCGGCGGAACATCGACACCTGCCTGGCCGGCAGTCGCTTGGCCAAGGACCGGGCCGGCGAGGCCCTCACGAAGGTCATGATCCCAGAGGCGCTTGACTATCCCCTCTAATCCCGAGCCGCGGAGAACACAGAGACCCCCGAGTCAAGTTGTGGGTGTTTGAACGAAAACAAACCCGAGACTCCCTGAACTCCGTGCCCTCCGTGGCTCGATCTTTTCTGAAGGTGTGATTCGTGACCGAGAGACAAACGCTGGATACCGACATCGTGTGCGTGGGATTCGGGCCGGCCACGGGCGGCTTCTTGAACACCCTCCTCAAGGGGATGGTGAACGCGGACGGCACGGCCGCCGTGGAAAGTCGCGTGTCCCCGGGTCAGCCCCTCCAGGTTCTTTGTTACGAACGCGCCGACGACCTGGGGTTCGGCGTCTCGGGCGTGGTGACCCGCGCCCGCGGCCTCAAGGCCTCCGTTCCCGATTTCGACCCCGCGCAGATTCCCTTGTGCTCCCCGGTCTCGAACGAGCGCGTGATGTACCTGCTGGATCCCATCGGCGCCAGCCGCAGGTCCTTGCCTCACCGCCTCGTGGACCGCGTGGCGCGCGCTTTCGGCCCGCTCTTACGGGTCCGGGACGATTCCTTCGACCTTCCTTATATACCCCCCTTCCTGCACAAGGGCGACGGCGTGGTGATGTCCATCGGCCAGTTCAATTCCTGGGTGGGATCCCGATTGATGGGGTCCGGCCTGGTGCAGATCTGGCCCGGAAGCCCCGTGGCCGAACCTCTGATTGAGGGACGCCGGGTGGTCGGGGTGCGCATGGTGGACCAGGGCATCGAGAAGAACGCGTCGCCCGATACCGCCACGATGCCGGGCATGGACGTGAAGGCGGCTTTGACCGTGGTGGGAGACGGGCCCGTGGGTTTCGTGGGCCGGGCCTTGGACCGCCATTTCGGGATGCCCCCGGGCCATCACACCATGGAATGGGCCGTCGGAATGAAGGTGGTCGTCGACCTGCCGCCCGGATGCGCCTTGCCCGCGGGGACGGTGTTGCACACCATGGGTTATCCCGAGCCCGAGATCTTCGGCTTCCTCTATGTCTATCCGGGCCAGGTGGCCACCGCCGGCATCTTCGTTCCGTCCTGGTTCGCCAGCCCCGCCCGCACCAGCTACCGGTACCTCCAGCATTGGCTTCAGCATCCCGCGATCTGGAAGCACATCCAGGGTGGGTCCATCCGGTCCTGGGGCGCCAAGAGTCTGCAGGAATCCGGCCGCAAGGGCGAGCCTTTCCTGTGCGGGGACGGCTACGCGAGGATCGGCGAAGGGTCCGGCTCCACCAACGTGTTGACGGGGTCGGGGGTGGACGAGGCCTGGACGACGGGCACCCAGCTGGCCGAGGCGACGCTGGAACTGGCGAAGGCCGGCAAGGATTTCACGAAGGAGAACCTCGAAGCGACCTACGTGGCGCGCCGCCGAAAGAGCTGGGTCGAAAAGGAAGGTCGCGTGGCGGAAAACGCCCGCAACGGATTCCACACCGGCTTCCTGTGGGGTTCCATGGGGATGGGCTTGGCGGGAATGACGGGCGGCTTGATTCATCTTCCCGGAAAAGAAATCCCCCCGGCCCGGCAGATCGGAAAACTCGAGGATTTCTACGGCAACAAGCTTTCCAAGGTCGAGATAGAAGCCCTTCAAAAGGAATGCGAGTCCAAGGGAACATCCCTCCACGACGCCCTCATGGACAAGGCGGGATGGCCGCCCGTGGCCTTCGACGGCAAGATCCTCGTGTCGCAACAGGACGCCCTTCTCCTGGGCGGCAAGGTCCAGGCTCCCGCAGGCTACGCCGACCACGTGCGGATTCTCCAGCCGCACCTTTGCGAGGCATGCGACATCAAGGTGTGCGTGGAGATGTGCTCGGGCCAAGCCTTGACCATGCCGGAAAGGGTGGGCCCGCCCCAGTTCGACCGGGAGAAGTGCGTGCATTGCGGCGCCTGCCTGTGGAACTGCACCGAGCTTCTCGACCCCGTGTCGGGCGGTGGCAACCTGGAATTCAAGCCCGGAGCCGGCGGCCTTCATTCGGCCGAAAACTGATAACATCGGCGGTCGGCGGTCAGCCGCTAGCCGTCCGCCAAGCCGATGGAAGTCTGGAAATCTTGCTGACCGCTGGCCACTGACCGCTGGTCGCGAATCCAAGGAGTTGACATGAATCCCCTTCACATCGTCGTCCTAGGCGGGCTGGTGCCCGACCCGCTTCAGACCCTCGAGCCCGTCCAGGGACCGCAGGGATGGGGCCTGAAGAACGAGATGATGCTGCCCGCCATCCTGGACCCATGGGTGCAAAGCGCGCTGTGGGAAGCCGCGGCGCTCGCCAAGGCCGTGCCGGGGTCGAAGGTCACCCTGGTGTCCCTCGCGCCCAAAGGGAAGATCCAGCAGGTCATGATGACGTTGGCTCAGAAGGCGCCCTTCGAGCTTTGCGCTCTCGACGCCCCCGCGGGCGGGTTCACGGACTCCTCTGAGGCCGCGGCGCACTTGGCCCGCGCCGTCTCAAGCCTCCCCGGGCTGGACAAGGGGCGCTTGTTGTTGTTCGGCGGTTGGGAATCGGCGTCTCGCGGCGCCGGGACGACCCTTTCCATGGTGGGCGAAATCCTGGGTTTGACCGAGCAGTTCCAGGGCGTGGATTCGGTCAAGCCGCAACCCGACGGGACGCTGGAGATCCTCGAGCGCGTGGAAGGCGGATTGCACCAGGTCTCAAAGCTTTCGAGCCCGCCGGCCGTCTTCGGCTGGGCCACGGGCAGTCTGGCCGAGCCGCCTAACAACCCCCAAGTGGGCATGGCCAACATGAGGGGTTTGATGCCCTCATTGCAGAAAGCCGTCCCCTCGCCCATGAAAGGGGAGGCCTTGTCCGTCGAGCAGGTGGCGGTGCCCAGCCAGAAACGCGAGACGCGGATCGTGAAGGACGTCCCGGCCGCCGAGGTGGCGAAAGAAATCGTGGAGTGGATCAAGAACAAGTAAAGACGCCGCCAGAGGTTAGCGGACGGCTTCTAAACCCTACGACCAAGACTTGAAAGGCGCTCAACGATGGAAAACATCCTTTTTCTTTCCCCTGTGGAAGCCGACGGAAAGCTCGCCAAGAGCGCCCTCGAGGCCCTGTCGGCCGCCTCGGGTCTCGCGAAGGCGCTGGGCGCCTCTTGGACGGCCGGGTTGTGGGGCGTGTCGGCGCAAGCCGGGGCCGACCAGATCGCGTCTTGCGGGGCGTCAAAAATCCTGGCGGTGACCGGGAGTGATTTCGCCGACGGGCGTTACGCCGTCGACGTGGCGGCGGCCGAGGCGCTCGTCAAGGCTTCGGGCGCCACGATCGTGGTGTCTCCCGCGGTTTCCCGCGTCTCGCGCTTGTGCGGTGGCCTCGCCCAGCGGTTGGGCGGTTGCGTGGACACGCACGCCACCGAAATCTCCGGCCAAAACGGGAAAGTTTCCATCGTCCGCTGGTTCTACCGCCAGCGCTTGACGGGAAACCTCACGCGTTCCAAGCGCCCCTGGATTCTGACGGTGGACCCGGGCACGCAAGCGGTTTGCTCTTGCGCGCCGGGAAAAGCGTCGGTGGAGGCCGTCCCGGTGACGGCGCCTTCCTGCGGAACGAAAGTCACGGGAAAACGCGCCCCCTCGGGCGGGGCCCAGACCATCCGTCCCGACGCGGACCTTTTGTTCGTGGCGGGGGCCGGGTGGTGCAAGAAACAACCGGACGGGGCGACGCATGTCCCGCAAGCCTCCGATACCATCCTGAAGTTCCTGGAAAAATCCCAAGCGTCTCTGGGAGGGTCCAAGTCCATGGTGGACCAGACCGGGGAGGGCGCGACGCTGACCTTCATGAGCCACATGAACCAGGTGGGGCAGACGGGCGCGACGCCCCGGCACCCGAAGGGGCTGGCCACCTGCTGTCACGGCGAGGAGCCGCACGTGGTGGGTTGGCGGTTCATCACCGAACGGCGCGCGGTCAACCTCAACGCCAACTGCGGCTGGGCCCAGGGCAAGGCCGACGTGCTTTACGTGGCCGACGCCTTCCAGGTCATGGCGGAAGTGAACAAGCTTCTCGATTGATGGTTTCTGGCGGTAAAAGCGGCTCGATCCGAGCCGCTTTTTTTTTATGCCCGCGCGGTGCCCCTTTGACGGACCTGAAGTGTGCATGTATTAAAACGTTTAAGTCCATCGAGCGCATAATTATTGACAAATATCCGGCTCGCCGTTATATTCCCACGCGTGTAAATATAGGGCCGGCCGCATTTTCTGTGCAAACGGCTCGGTGTGTCGGAACCCATCGCCACACGCATCCTTCGTTAATCACCCGGAGGGGTCCCCATGAGGCGTTTCACCTGGTTGTTGTTCGCCGCGGCGGCGCTTGTTTCGATATCTTTCTTTTTCTTCCTGGCTCCCGAACTATCGGCGAAAAACAGGCCCCAACAAAAGCCGAATCATGGACGTCCTCACCATTATCCTCCCCGGCCCATCGGGCCTGAACCCGATTGGGACACGGATTGGGATGGCAGTAGCCGCGGCACCCGTGAGGGACATCATGATAAAAAGCCCCATCCACCAAAGCCCGATCCCCCAAAACCCCATGGACCTAAACCGGTTGGTGCCCGCCCCATCCCCCCGAAGCTGACAAAGAAGCTTTCTTGCGGGCTGATTCCCCTCTTCCAGTCGCCGCTTTGCCTTATCGAAGGGAACCGCTCACGGATATATGGTGTGGATCGAATCAATGGCCGGATTGGAATCCACGCTTTTTTCAAGACGACGGGAGGCGACCCCGGGCTTGCCGCCGCGGGTGTCATCGATCCGGTTCGTCACACGGACAACATTTACGTGGGTTTCCTCCCACTCGACCGGCTCGTGGCGGTTGCGTCTCTCTCCGGTGTGGCGGTCATCGAACCTTCCTTCCGGCTCCAACCGCACCTCAACGACAGCGTGCACGATCTCAAGGCCGATGTGGTCCGCAATTCAACCAAGCTGGGGTATGACGGGACCGGCACGGTGGTCGGCATTGTGGATTCGGGCATCGACTTGACCCATCCGGCTTTCCTCGACGGAATGGGGGCTCTCAAGGTCAAATGGCTGAAGGACCAGAAGCAGGCGGGCGACCCGGTCTTTATAAACGAATACGACATCAAGAATTCGGGCGTGACGGATGAGGACGGTCATGGCACCCATGTGGCGTCCACCGCCGTGGGATCGGGCGCGTACCCGGGCGTTGCGCCGGGCGCCGACCTGTTCTTCGTCAAGACCACCTTCAACAACACGGACGTGACCCAGGGCGTGAGGGACATCCTGAACGCGCCTTCGCGTGGGGTAAAGCCCGCCGTGGTCAATTTGAGTCTTGGGACTTTCTCGCTTGGTCACGACGGAACCAGCATCTTTGAAACCGATCTCGAGGATGTCTGCGTCGGAAACCAGACCGTGGTCGTGTCGGCCGGGAACGACGGCGACGAGCAGTTCCACACGAGCAGCCGCGCGCCGGGGATTGGGGATGCACCGGTCACGTTTGATTACTCCCTGCCCCAGTATTTTTCGGACTCTTACGCCTTGCCCCAGTACGTCGCTCTTTGGTACGACGATCCGCAATTGTACGATATTCAGGTATTTTCCCCGTGGGGCGAGATGTATACGTTCGACGACATAGCCTCGGATTGGCAGTATGAATGGTTTATTGACGGAGCCGGCTTTTATACCTATGTGGAGGTGAATTGGTTTCCTGGAGCGCAGGCGCCCGCACAGGGAATCGGCATCTATTTCGGGTTATTTGACAACAACGGGATTCCTCTCAATGTTCCGTCATCCGGGACTTGGCGGATCGCCGTGGTGCCGCATGAGGGAACCACAGGAGGGGCCTTCGATGTCTGGACGGGACCCACGGGCGGCATGCATCCCTATTGGGCCGGGTCGTTCCCCAACAACGACATCACGGGCACGCTGGGCGTTCCCGCCACGGCGCGCAAGGTCGTCGCTGTCGGTTCCTATGTGACCAAGAACACATGGGTTTCCAGCTGTGGCGTCTATGGCCCGGGCTTGGAACCCCTGCAATCCCTGTCCCCCTTCAGCGGACAAGGGCCCACACGGCCCCAGCAGGGAAAACCGGGGCGGACGAAACCGGAGGTTTCGGCGCCCGGGCAGATGATTGCGGCGGCCTACTCGCACCAATGGGCCGCTTTACCGACACCTGCGGATTGCATGAGCGTTCTTTCCGGTTCAAGCGAGTACGTCGTCTTGGGAGGGACCAGCATGGCGGCGCCCCACGTGACGGGCGCGCTCGCCCTGATGTTCCAGGCCAACAACCTGCTGAGCGGTGAACAAGCCGTTTCGATCCTCGAGAACACCTGCCGGCGTGACACCGATATGACCGGGTCGAACGACTTTCCCTCGCAGGACGACATGTGGGGATACGGCAAGGTCAACGCGCTGCACGCCGTCCTGGCCGTGGCACCCGCCAAATGGTCCAAGATCGCCTACCCGGGCACGGCGTTCTCCGCTCCGACCGCGCGCGACGTCGAGGTTTCACCCAATTTCGCGACGGATCACACGGTATTCGTCCTATACGATTCCGGTGGCCCCTTGGAGCCGATGGGCGACCAACGCGGCGAGTTATGGAAACTCCGTTACGATTCCATGACATGGACCCGTCTGGGAGCGTTTTATTTCCCCAATGACATGCTCACGGACATCGAACTATCACCCTCCTACGATGACAACGCCTTCCCGTCACTCGCCAGCCGCCGCACTCTTTTCGTGGCCGGGATCGGGAATCTTTCGGACCCCTCGCCCCAGGGCCGGGTTTGGGTGAGCACCGACGGAGGCGCCAGTTTCAGCCATTCGGAAAGCGGCATGGAGGAGGACCTGATTTTTCCGGGAAATATCGCCCGACCGACCGATATGAAGGCGGCTCCCCTACTCAATCCGACCGATCCCATCACGCTGTTCGTCGGGTTTTATGGCCACCAGCGGCTTCACAGGAGCGACGATTCCGGTTCAAGTTGGACACCCATGGGTACCTTGCCGAGCACGGGAAACCCCGGTGATGTGTACATGAGGCCGCTCATGGTATCGCCGAACTTCGCCTTGGACGGCATCCTTTTCGCGCAGAACCACACGTCGGCTTTCTTCATGAAATCGACCAACGGGGGTGGCTCCTTCTCGCGCGCCGATGCAGGGCTTCCGACCGGATTCAGCTACCATCCCGAACCGTCGGTCTTCGACATGGGGGCCGCATGGGTGGCATCCGGTGCCTGCCGTTTCTTCCTGGGCGGCGGTGCAATGGGCGGTTGCATCGCGAATCTCTGCACTTTGGATCGGAATATCGTCGCCTGGGGGGACCCGACGGGATCACCGCCGTGGAACCTCGCCTCCCTGCCGGATGATCGGCCCGGCCAAGACGATTCGGCGCAGAACCTGTTCACCTCCGCGCTGGCGGTTTCACCCGCTTTCGGGAAGGATCATGTCCTTTTCTCGGGAACATACATCGACTTCATGACCACCACGGGGTCCGATTACTACTCGCGGGGGGTCTTCAAATCCTTCGACGGTGGGAACACCTGGACGGAGAGCAACTCCGGTTTCGGGGTCAACCCGCCCACCATCACTAAGCTTTCCATTTCGAGGAATTTCCCGAACGATGGCGTGATCTTTGCCGGGGCGACCGACGGATTGTGGGTCGATCCGGTGGAGGATGTCCCCTCGGAGAAGACCGGCCCCCGGAAGACGCTACCGATGCACGATTATGTCGCCATCCGGGCAATCGTCCCCTCGACGGATCCTTGGGATCCAGCCCAAGGCCCGCTGAGGGTCGGGTACCGACTGGAGAACGGCATCGAGGGGGTGAACAAGGTTTGGGTGCGCGTGAAGGACGGATCAGGAAAGATCGTCAGCGAGATGCCGGAAATTCCGCTTCGTACCGGCCCCCACACCCTAAGTTGGGACGGCATGACCGGAGAGGGTGAACGGGTCGGTACGGGGGCCTACGTGATCGGGATCTACGCGACCAAACCCGCGTTCCTCCGGGGATATGCCGCGGTCACCGTGAACGTCGTCAAGGGGGCATCCGCCTTGAATAGGGAACCGGATCCGGGTTGTGAAAGGACGCCGACTCCCGCGGTAACCGCAACTCCGTTGCCCGTTACCGCCACCATGACCCCCACGCCGAATTGGACAGGACCGGCCCTGGGGAAAGTTTGGGCGGGGCCCAATTCGGTGGAAACCGGACAACAGGTGGTGTTCCACACGGACCTGTCGCGCCCGGCCCGACTGACCTTGTGGGTGCTTGATTCTTCCGGACGGGTTGTCGAAAAAACGTTGTACGGCGGGGATACGGGGGGCAACCGCAAGATTTGGATGGCCCGTTCCCAGGGCGGGAAACGTCTGGCGAAGGGGCTTTATATCTACATCATCGAGGCGTTCGACGGGGTCAACCGGGAGACCCGGACTGGCAAGCTCGTGGTGCGTTAGGAGCGGTCCTATCCGAGCAGGCAAGGAGCATGATGTGGATGGCCGGGAAAAGGGCCCCCGTTCGGGGGCCCTTTTCGTTTCACCACGGAAGCGGCGATCCGTCGTTGTAGATGAACTTCCCCGAATAACTCATGTCCAACTTGTCGATCGTGGCGGCGATGGCGGACGCGGATTCCTCCGGCGCTAGATCGGCGTTCGGTCCCCCCAAGTCGGTCCGGACCCAACCCGGGTCGAGGGCCACCACGGTGACGCCGTCGTTCTTCAGGGCGAAAGAAAGCGTGCGGCTGATCTTGTTGACCCCGGCCTTGGAGGGTCCGTAAGCGTAGAAGTGGGGGTTGTCGGTACGCTCCATGGACCCGACACCCGAGGAGATGTTCACGACCCGCGGATTTTTCCCTTTCTTGAGGAGGGGAAGCAGGGCCCGTGTGACCCGCAGGGGGCCGATCACGTTGGTCTCGAAGGCGTCCCGCACCTGCTGGAAGTCCAGTTTCTCGAGCGGCGTGTCGTGCGGCTGGGGAAGGATGCCGGCGATGTTGGCGATCACGTCAAGCGCGGTCACCCGCCGCGAGGTTTCCCGCGCCGCGTTTTCCACCGAAGCGTCCGAGTTGACGTCGAGCACCACGGGAATGAGCGTCTGCGGAAATCGTTTG
>CAZSKE010000011.1:13922-15158 GCA_964607325.1 uncultured bacterium
GGAGGTCGAGGAAGGGACCGGGCTTTTCCGGGTTTCGGCAGGCGCCTACCACCGTGTCGCCCCGCTCGAGAAGTATTTTCGTCAAGGCCAGGGCGATGCCCCGGCCGGCGCCGGTCAAGAAGAGTGTTTGCGGCATAAGGTTCCCTCGAGTGAATTTTGAACGACCCCATACGCTAACACGCCGGTTTCAGGGCGAGATCCATTTTTTGATGACGGCCTATTAAGAATTGAAGTTGACGGTTGAACAGGCCGGGCGGACTTTTGCCGGTGTCATCCCGAGAAAGGTTTCGAAGAAACCTGACAAGGGATCCATCGCCACGCCTGGAAACGGGTCTAGGCCTTCCTGAAGGAACAGCGGCTTGGGACCCCATTGCATCTCCGGGGGAATGCGGGTAAAACATCCGCCCATGAAATACCAAGCCCTCCTATTCGACTTCGACGGTCTCGTGCTCGACACCGAAAGCGCCCATTACCAGGCCTGGCGCGAAGCCTACGCGGAATTCGGCTTGGATCTGCCGCTGGAACGTTGGGCGGCCTGCATCGGGACGGATTGGTACGCGTTCAACCCCTACCACGACTTGCAATCGCGCGTGTCGGGTTCTTTCGACCGGGAGGGTTTCCAGGCCCGCAAGGAAGCCCGGGCGGCGTCCCTCATCCGGGATTTGGCGCCGCGTCCCGGCATGACCGACCTCCTGAAGGCCTCGCGGGACTCCGGGGTTCGTCTGGGCGTGGCTTCCAGCTCGAATCGCGCCTGGGTGGTGGGACACCTGGAGCGGTTGGGACTTCTATCCTTCTTTATGACGGTGAAGACGTCGGATGACGTCAAGCGCGTGAAGCCTGATCCCGAGCTTTTCTTGTCGTGCCTGGAGGCTCTCGGGGTTTCCAAATCCAACGCGGCGGTTCTGGAAGACTCTCCCAACGGCATCCGCGCCGCTAAAGCCGCGGGAATCCACACCATCGCCTATCCCAATCCCATCACGTCGCGCCTCGACCTATCGGAGGCCGATCGGATCGCGCGGACCCCGGAGGAATTGATGGAGTTCGTCGGGGCGACGTTGGAATCTGGACGAGGTTCCATGTGCGCGAAGACCTTGTAACAGCAGGCCCTATTTGTAACTGGAATGCGCCGCCTTTTTTTATAACTGGGATTCAGGGGATGCAAGGGATACGGCGAACGATATGGGCCTGAGCGGCGAATCTTCGATTCGCCTTTGAATGGCCCATCGCCAGCCCGTC
>CAZSKE010000012.1:0-14841 GCA_964607325.1 uncultured bacterium
AGGTGCGTTGGGAGAGCCGTCGATATTTGCATTGATGGAAGCCTGCGACACGTCGATACCGGAGCCTGTGCGCGAGATCGACAAGCCGTTTTTGATGCCGGTGGAGGACGTGTTTTCGATTAAGGGACGAGGGACGGTGGCGACGGGAAGAGTGGAGCGGGGAATCATCAAAGTGTCGGAGGAAGTGGAGATCATCGGGTTCGCGGAGACGAAGAAGTCTGTGGTGACGGGCGTGGAGATGTTCCGGAAGCTTTTGGATGAAGGACGCGCGGGAGACAACATCGGAGTGCTGCTCCGAGGTGTGGCGAAGGATGAGATATTCCGCGGGCAGGTGCTTGCGGCGCCGAAGAGCATCACGCCGCACAAGAAGTTCAAGTGCGAAGTGTATGTGTTGAAGAAAGAGGAAGGCGGGCGACATACGCCGTTTTTCACGAACTATAGACCGCAGTTTTACATTCGGACGACAGACGTGACGGGGACAATTGAGCTTCCCGAGGGCGTAAAGATGGTGATGCCGGGAGACAATATCAAGATGGTGGTATCGTTGATAGACCCGGTGGCGATGGAATCTGGAATGCGGTTCGCGATTCGCGAGGGTGGACGCACGGTGGGAGCCGGCGTCGTCACAGAGATTTTGGAATAAAGGACTAGAAAGTGGCCACGGCCACGTCTCAGAAAATTCGAATCAAGCTCAAAGGCTACGATCACCGCCTGCTGGACCGGTCCACGGTGGAGATCATCGAGACCGTTCGCCGGACGGGCGCCGTGGTGGTGGGCCCTGTGCCTCTTCCCACCGAGATCAACAAATTCACCGTTCTGCGTAGCCCGCATGTGCACAAGAAGTCGCGGGAACAATTCGAGATCCGGATCCATAAGCGCCTTGTGGACATCTTGAACCCGAACCAGAAAACCGTGGACGCCTTGATGAAACTGGACCTCCCCGCGGGAGTCGATGTCGAAATCAAGCTGTAAGAGCCTCAGAACACGCGTGGTTGATGCGGAAAAGGAACCGAAGTCATGAGCCAACCCATCGCCCTGATCGGACGCAAGCTCGGCCAGACGACTTTTATTGAGGAGTCCGGTCGCGCCGTGCACACCACCTTGCTTCAGGTGGGGCCCTGCGTGGTGATCCAGAAGAAGACTCTCGAAAAAGAGGGCTACCACGCCCTCCAGCTGGGTTTCGGCGAACGCAAGGAAAAGCACACCGCCAAGCCCCAGGCGGGTCATTTCAAGAAATCCGGAGCGACCCCCAAAAAGGTTCTCCGTGAAGTTCGTGTCCAGGACGCCAACACCTACCAGGTGGGTCAGTCCCTTGGGGTGGATCTTTTCTCTTCCGTGAAATACGTCGATGTGACGGGTACTTCCAAGGGCAAAGGTTTCCAAGGTGTGGTTCGCCGCCACGGATTCAAGGGCGGCGTCGGGTCTCATGGAAGCATGCATCATCGCGCGCCGGGTGGTATTGGCGCGTCGTCGGATCCTTCGCGCGTGTATCCCGGGACACGGATGCCGGGTCACATGGGCGTGAACAAAATCACTCTGTTGAACCTGAGAGTCGTGAAAGTGGAAGCGGCGAAGAACCTTCTGTTCGTGGCGGGCGCCGTACCAGGCGCCGACAATGGCCTGGTGATCGTGCGACCTAGCATCAAGAAGGCCGTCGCGGCCAAGGCCGGAGCGTAAACCATGCCCAAAGCCAATCTTTACCATTCAGACGGGAAGTCGGCCGGTGACGTGGACCTGCCGGAAGCGTTTTTCGGGCTTAAAGTGAAATCCTCGCACCTGCACCGTGGGGTTGTGACTTACCTGTCCAACCAACGGCTGGGAACCCAGTCCACCAAGACGCGAGGGGAAGTGTCCGGGGGCGGAAAGAAGCCTTACAAGCAGAAGGGAACCGGCATGGCCCGGCAAGGATCCACCCGAGCCGTTCAATGGGTGGGCGGCGGCGTGGCGCATGCCCCGAAGCCGAGGGACCATTCACGCGCACTTCCGAAAAAAATGCGCCGCCGAGCCCTCGCGGAATCTCTTTCGGACAAGGCCGCCCGGGGAAGCGTCTACGTGGTGGAGAATTTGAGATTCGAAACCCCGAAAACAAAGAGCGCCCTGGGTTTGTTGAAGAGCCTGGGGGTTTCGGGAAAGTCCACCTTGGTGATTCTCGAGAAGGACCAGGACTCCACCGTGAAGAGCTTTCGCAACATCCGGGGAGTGAAGGTGTTGTTCAGGGAAAACCTGAATGTTTATGACGTGGTAAGGCGCGACGTCCTGGTCGTTTCACGGACAGTCCTCGAAGGATTCGCGGCCGCAATCCCCGCGGAGGGCGTGAAATGAGGAAACTCGACGAAATCATTCTTCGCCCGCTCATCACGGAGCGTGGGACGGCCCTCAAGGAAAAAGGCAAGTATTTGTTCCTCGTGTCGCCGGACGCTACCAAAAACGAGATCGGCGAGGCTGTGGAGACCCTGTTCAAAAAGGACAAGATCGAGGTCGTCAAGGTCAACACCGCGAAACTGCCGGGTAAAAAGCGCCGGTTCGGGCGTTTTCTTTCCGAGCCTGGCCGATACAAAAAAGCAGTGGTTACTTTAAAAGCCGGACAGAAGATCGAGTTCTTCGAGGGAGCCTGACATGCCGATCAAGCAATATAAACCCACCAGCGCGGGCCGCCGGGCCATGTCGACCGTGACCGGGGAAAACCTGTCGAAAAAGGGCCCGAGAAAGTCGCTGACCGAGCGGAAGTTCTCGACGGGTGGGCGGGGCATGTACGGTCGAATCACCAGCCGCCACCGCGGGGGTGGACATAAGAAACAATACCGCGTGATCGATTTCAAGCGTACCAAGCATGGCATGGTGGCCAAAGTCGTCTCGATTGAGTACGACCCGAATCGCACCTGCCGTATCGCCCTTCTGCAGTATTTGGATGGGGAGCGTCGATACATCCTGGCGCCTCAAGGTCTCGAGGTGGGCGGGGAAGTCCTCTCGGGCGAAGGGGCCGATGTGAAACCTGGGCACGCCCTTCGACTGAAGGATATTCCGGTGGGCACGATGGTACACAACGTGGAATTGAGGCCCGGGAAAGGCGGCCAAATGGCCCGCTCCGCCGGCGCCGCGGCTCAGCTGATGGCCCGCGAAGGGGATTACGCCACTTTGCGGATGCCCTCGGGTGAAATGCGAAAGGTTTTTGCGGAATGCATGGCCAGCATCGGGCAAATCGGGAATCTGGAGCATGAAAACGTCTCCTGGGGGAAGGCGGGCCGTATCCGTTGGTTGGGTGAGCGGCCGCAATCCAGGGGCGTGGTGACCCGTCCGGGTGACGGACATCCGATGGGCGGCGGGGAGGGTAAATCTTCGGGTGGGCGCCATCCGACGACCCCATGGGGAAAGCCTACGAAGGGGTACAAGACCCGCGCGAATCGGCGGACCCAAGCGAACATCGTCAAGCGAAGGAAATAACGAAAGAGGTTTTTGAATGTCCCGATCGCTTAAAAAGGGCCCCTTTGTGGAGCCCAAGTTGTTGAAACTGATTGAAAAAATGAACCGCGCCAACGACCGGAAAATGGTCAAGACGTATTCCCGGCGTTCGACGGTGCATCCCTCGATGGTGGGCCACACCTTTTCGGTCCACAACGGGCGGAAATTCATCCCGGTGTTCATCACGGAAAACATGGTGGGGCACAAGCTCGGTGAGTTCGCGCCCACTCGTCAATTCAAGGGCCACGGCCAGGTGAAGATCGACAAGGGCGCCCAGCTGACGTAAGGAAAGGGACGACGCGATGCAAGTTCAATCGATTTCCAGGTACGCGCGGATCACTCCGCGTAAAGCCCGACAAGTGGCTGATCTGGTCCGTCGGAAGCCCGTGGCCCAGGCCTTGGATATCCTGGCCTTCGTCAACAAAAGGGCCGCGGGAGAATTGGCTAAAGTCTTGAAATCGGCCGTGGCCAACGCCAACCAAAAGAAACGGGTGGATGTTGAGAAACTGAAGATTCTTTCTATCCAAGTGGATGGGGGTCCGATGGTTCAAAACGCGAAGCGGTTCGTCCCCAGGGCGATGGGACGGGCCAGCGCCATCCATCATCGAACCAGCCACATCAAGGTGGTCATCACGGATGGTTCACCCAATTAAGCAACATGTCCCCTGACGGGGGCCAATCGCAGGGAGGAAGCCTTGGGACAGAAAGTTAATCCGATCGGTTTGAGGGTAGGCATCATCCGGGACTGGGATTCCCGCTGGTTCATCGCCCGGAAAAAAGCCTACACCGAGACCCTTTTGGAGGATGTCCAACTGCGCCGGTTCGTGAAGGAGCGTCTCCGGCACGCCGGCATCGCCAATATCATCCTGAAACGAAAAGGGGAGACCGTGGAGGTCGATATTTACGCCTCCCGTCCCGGAATTGTCATTGGCAAGAAGGGCAAGGATGTCGACGAGCTCAAGGCTGAATATCTTGACAAAGAAAAACGAAAAAAGAAGTGCGCATCAACATCAACGAGGAAAAGCGACCCGAGGTCAACGCGCAGTTGATTTCCGAGTCGGTGGCCTCCCAGTTGGAGAAAAGGGTGGCTTTCCGGCGGGCGATGAAAAAGGCCGTGCAGAGCGCTCTCCAGTCGGGCGCCAAGGGGATCAAGATCATGTGTTCGGGACGGTTGGCGGGATCGGAAATCGCTCGAACCGAGTGGTATCGCGAGGGCCGTGTCCCCTTGCACACGCTCCGAGCCGATGTGGATTTCGGCGTGGCCGCGGCGAAGACCACCTACGGAACCATCGGCGTGAAATGCTGGGTTTTCAAACGGGAGATTTTCGAGGGCAAAGAGAGGCCGGAAGCGGGCCCGCCGAAGACTCCGCGGCTTCCGCGTCCCCGCCGTGACCGCGTTCGTGACACCGACCCGAAGACCCCGGCTCCAGGCGCCGGATCCGCTTCCTGACGATTTTTTAAAGGATCGATACCATGCTTGTTCCGAAACGCGTGAAGTTCAGAAAAATGATGAAGGGCCGCCTGCGTGGCGAGGCCCAGAACGGCGCCCATTTGACTTTCGGTGATTGGGGTCTCAAGGCCATCGGCTGGGGATACATGACCGACCGTCAGATCGAGGCGGCCCGCGTGGCGATCAATCGGCACATGAAACGCGTGGGCAAGCTTTGGATTCGGGTGTTTCCGGACAAACCCATCACCCGTAAGCCGGCGGAAGTCCGAATGGGTGGCGGGAAGGGAGCCCCGGACCATTGGGTGGCCGTCGTTCGCCGGGGGCGTATTTTGTTCGAGTTGTCGGGATGCCCCGACGATTTGGCTCGCCAATCGTTGATTTTGGCCCAGGACAAACTGCCTTTCCGCACCAAGATCGTCAGTCGGGTCGATTACGGAGGTTTGGAATGAAATCGCAAGAACTGCGCGAGTTGTCGGTGGAGGACATCAAACAAAGGATCATCACCACCGAGGAGGAGTTGTTCAACCTCCGGATGCAGTTGACCACCAAACAGTTGGAAAATCCCATGAAAATCCGCGAGGCGCGTCGAAACGTGGCTCGCCTCAAGACCATCCTTCGCCAGAAGGAAATGGCGAAGAAGGAAGGCTGAGATGACCGCGGTGAAACCGGCAGAGACCGCCCGCAAGGAATCCCGCACCAAGATGGGTGTGGTCGTGAAGCGGCAAATGGACAAGACCGCCGTCGTGGCGGTGGAGAGGTTCTTCAACCACCGCCTTTACCGGAAACGCGTGCGCCGAACCAGCAAGTTCAAGGTGCATGATCCCAAGAACGAGACCCAAAAGGGCGATTTGGTCCTGATCATCCAGACCAAGCCGATCAGTAAAGAGAAACACTGGCGTCTTCAGAAGATTTTGCGCAAGGCCGTGCAGGTGGAGGAGGCGCAGGTATGATCATGCCGCAAACCAGGTTGAACGTCGCGGATAACAGCGGCGCGCAACGCATCATGTGCGTCCACGTTCTCGGTGGCACGCGCCGTCGGTACGCCAGCATCGGCGACATCATCGTGGCGGCCGTCAAGGAAGCCATTCCGGGAGCCGGCGTGAAAAAAGGCGAGGTGGTCCGCGCGGTGGTTGTCCGGCAAAAAAGCATCTATCGGCGTCCGGACGGCTCGACTATACGGTTCGACGAAAACGCGGCGGTGATCATCAACGATCAGATGAATCCCCGCGGAACGCGCATTTTCGGCCCCGTCACCCGCGAGTTGCGCGAAAAGAACTTCATGAAAATCATCAGCCTCGCGCCGGAGGTGCTTTAAGCCATGCACGTGCATCGAGAAGACAACGTGGAGGTCTTGGCTGGTAAGGACCGAGGGAAACGCGGACGTGTCATCCGCGTGTATCCCAAGACGGATCGGGTCCTGGTGGAAAAAATCAACCTCGTCAAGCGCCACACCCGCCCCAACGAGAAAGTGCCCCAGGGTGGAATCGTGGAGAAGGAACTGCCGGTCCACGTCTCGAACCTGATGGTGATTTGCGCGAAATGCGGAAAGCCGACCCGGATCGGCGCCAAGCGGCTGACTGACGGCAAGAAGGTTCGTCTTTGCAAGAAGTGCGGCGAAATCCTGGATAAGGAAAAGTGAGATGGCGTCGTTTCTGAAAGACAAATACAAGAAGGAAATCATTCCCGCCTTGATGTCGAAGTTCGACATCAAGAACCCCATGCGCGTGCCCAAGGTCGAAAAAGTGGTCATCAATATGGGAGTGGGGAAAGCCGCCAGCGAGAACAATGTCAAGTTGTTGGACGCCGCCATGCAGGATCTGTCCCTCATCACGGGACAAAAGCCCGGAATGACGCGTTCTAAAAAAGCGATTTCGAATTTCAAGATACGCGAAGGCCAACCCATCGGGTGCAAGGTGACTCTCCGGGGGGACCGCATGTATCAATTCATGGAACGCTTGTTCATCATCGCGCTGCCCCGAATTCGGGATTTTCGGGGAGTTCCGGCGCGTTCCTTCGATGGTCGCGGGAATTACACGCTTGGCCTCAAGGAACAGATCGTTTTCCCCGAAATCAATTTCGAGAGTGTGCAGACATTGCACGGCATGGACATCACTTTCTCGACGACGGCGCGGAATGACGAGGAAGGCCGCGAACTCTTAAAGCTTTTGGGGATGCCTTTCAGACAAAACTGAAATAGGAAACCTGAAAATGGCGAAGAAGTGTTTGATCAACAAGCAGAAACGCAAACCGAAATTCAAGGTTCGGGCCTACAACCGTTGCCGCATCTGCGGCCGCCCGAGATCTTTCATCAGGCGTTTCGGGATGTGCCGTATCTGTTTCAGGCAGTTGGCGAGTGAAGGCAAGGTGCCTGGTGTAACCAAGTCGAGCTGGTAAGGACAAGGAGAGCGATTCCAATGGCCATGACGGACACCCTGTCGGATATGTTGACCCGCATCCGGAACGCCAACACGGCGTTCAAGGAAAAAGTCGACATCCCCTATTCGAAGCTCAAGCTGGAAGTCGCTCGGATCCTTTCCGAAGAGGGTTTCGTGCGAAACTACAAGGTGGTCGAGGAAAAGGGGCGTCCGCAGGTCATTCGGTTGGCCCTTAAATACGGTGATCGCAAGGAGCGCGTTCTATCGGGACTTGAGCGGATTTCGACCCCCGGACGACGCGTTTACCACGGAAAGCGGGCTCTCCCGCGGCCCCGGGGTGGTTTGGGCGTTGCGGTTTTGTCCACTTCGAAGGGCGTGTTGACGGAAAAACAAGCCCGCAAGATGGGTCTGGGCGGCGAATTGCTCTGTTACATCTACTGATCCTGGGTTCGAGAAGGAAACGCGTCATGGCTCGCATCGCAAGAAACCCGCTGGAACTCCCCGCGGGGGTCAAAATGAAGACCGAAGGATCCAAGATCCTCGTGGAAGGCCCGAAGGGCAAGCTCGAATTGCACCTCACCCCCGGACTGCGCCTTGAGATGAAGGAAAAGTCCGTCGTGGTGGAAGCCAAGGGCGATGACACGGATTCAGGTGTCTCCTCCCGCCACGGTTTGACCCGGTCGCTCGTGCAAAACATGATCAAAGGCGTGTCCCAGGGTTTTGAGAAGAAGCTCGAAATCCGTGGCGTGGGTTACCGCGCGGCCATGGAAAAGGGAAAACTCGTTTTGTCGGTCGGTTTTTCCCACCCGGTGGTTCTGAGCTTGCCGACGGGAATCACGGTCGATGTGGAAAAGCAAGTCAACCTGACCGTCAAAGGCGTGGACAAGTGCCTGGTGGGGGAGACGGCGGCGCGCATTCGTCGCGTCAAGCCTCCGGAGGTTTACAAAGGCACGGGGATTCGTTACCTGAACGAGATGGTGCGCCAAAAGGTCGGAAAAACCGCCGCGAGCGGAAAATCCGGCGCCAAGTAATTGGAGGAGTGATAACCCATGCAGTCCATATCGCAAAACCGCCGGAAGGCCCGCGTCAAGCGCCACGACCGTTTGCGTCAGAAGGTGCGCGGAACCACCCAGCGGCCTCGATTGGTCGTGCATCGTTCCGCGAAGCACACGACCGCGCAGGTCATTGACGACAGCAAGGGCGTGACCCTGGTGTCCGCCGCGACCTTTGACAAGGATCTCCGATCGAAGATTGGCAAGGGTGGAAACGTGAAGGCCGCGCAGGCCGTCGGTGAGGCGATCGCCGCGAAGGCCATCGAAAAGGACATCCGCCAGGTGGTTTTTGACCGGGGTGGTTTCGACTTCCACGGCAGGATCAAGGCCTTGGCGGACGCCGCGAGGGCCAAGGGGCTCAAATTCTAAAGGCGCCGCCTGCCGTCGGCGATCCGCCGTCGGTGAAGGTGACAACGACAAGATTCAAGAGAGGCAAGAATGGCTCGGATCGACGGAACCAAGTTGGACCTGAAAGAAAAGGTCGTCTTCATCAACCGCGTCGCCAAAGTGGTCAAGGGCGGTCGCCGGTTCAGCTTTTCGGTGTTGGTCGTGGTCGGCGACGGCCATGGCATCGTGGGATCGGGCATTGGAAAAGCCAGTGAGGTTCCGGACGCCATCAAGAAAGCCGTGGAAGACGCCAAGAAGAACTTGATCGAGGTCCATTTGAAGGGAACCACCCTCTTTCACGAGGTGTTGGGCGTGTTCAAGGCGTCGAAAGTTCTGCTCAAACCGGCGACTCCCGGAACGGGCATTATCGCGGGGGGCGGCGTTCGCGCGGTGTGTGAACTGGCCGGCATCCAGGATGTTTTGACCAAGTCCCTCCGTTCCGACAACATTTTCAACGTGGTGTTGGCCGCAATCGCGGGGCTCAAATCCATACGGACCCCCGAAGTGGTGGCGGCTTCTCGCGGGAAGACGGTGGATGAAATCCTGGGGGCGGAAAAGTCATGAGCGACCAGATCTCCATTCAACTCGTGAAAAGCATCAGCGGCCGCCTGCCGTTGCATAAACGAGTCGCGGCCGCCTTGGGCTTGAAAAGAATCCGTCAGGTCGTGATCAAGCCCGACACGCCCGTCATCCGAGGCATGGTCCGTAAAATCTATTACCTCGTCGAAGTGAAGAAGGTCTGACATGCCTGAAAGGGAAGCCGCCATGAAGCTAGATGAAATCAAGCCCCGCCGGGGCTCCCGGAAACGCCGCAAGATCGTCGGACGTGGCGTCGGTAGCGGCCATGGGAAGACCGCGACGCGTGGAAGCAAAGGCCAACATTCGCGCACGGGCGGAGGCAAGAGCCCTGGTTTCACCGGCGGCCAGAATCGGCTTAACCGCATGTACCCCAAACGCGGGTTTGGGACGGTGGATGTGGTGGGTTTCAACGTGGTCAACGTGGAACGACTCGGGGTTTTCGCCGCCGGGTCGGTCGTGACCGTGGAGTGCCTCAAGGATCGCGGCTTGGTGAAAGGCGAGGCTCCCGTCAAGGTTTTGGGAAACGGCGAGTTGAAGGTGGGATTGACCGTCCAAGCGCAAGCCTTCTCGGCGTCCGCCAAGGCGAAGATCGAAAAAGCCGGCGGCAAGACGGAGGTTGTCTAAAGTGTTCCAGGGCTTTCTGAATATCTTCCGGGTAACCGAGCTTCGCAGTCGGGTGATGTTCACCCTGGGACTGCTTCTCGTGTACCGGATTGGTTGCCATATTCCCGTTCCGGGCGTGAATGTCGCCGCGTTAAAAGGCTTGTTCAGCGCGCAATCCTCCGGAATCCTGGGGTATCTCAACCTGTTCTCGGGGGGCGCTCTTCGGCAGTTTTCCATATTCGCCTTGGGGGTGATGCCCTACATCTCCATGTCGATCATCCTCCAACTCTTGACGGCCGTCATTCCGGCCTTGGAAAAGCTCTCCAAGGAAGGGGAAATGGGCCGTCGTAAGATCAACCAGTACACCCGAATCGGAACCGTGGGCCTTTGCATCATCCAAGGGGCCGGCACCACCCTCATGCTCAAAAACATGGGCGAGAACCTCGTCTACAACTGGAACGTGGGTTTCCAGGTGATGGCGGTCCTGACGTTGACGGCCGGCACGATGTTGGTCATGTGGCTCGGGGAGCAGATCACCGAGTATGGGGTTGGCAACGGGATGTCCATCATCATTTTCGCGGGCATCGTGGCCAGCCTTCCGGGGGAATTCGCCAATACCTACCGTCTTTTCAAGGTGGGGGACGTGACTCTCTTCGGGTTGGTGTTTTTCGCGCTCTTCACGTTGGCCTCCACGGCGTTTGTCGTTATCCTCCAGCAAGGGGCCCGGAAAATTCCGGTCCAATACGCCACGCGCGTTGTGGGTCGCCAGGTCTTTCGCGGCCAATCCACGTCGCTTCCGCTCAAGGTGGATTACTCGGGCGTGATCGCGGTGATCTTCGCCTCTTCCATCCTTGTTTTTCCAGGACAGATCGCTCGGTATTTCCAGGGAGTCCTTCAAAGCATGGGACAAGAGGATACCTGGTTATGGGGGATGACCAGCTTTATCCAGACCCACTTCTCCCCGGGAGCCTTCGTGTATTACGTTCTTTACGGAGGCCTGATCGTTTTCTTCTGTTATTTTTACACGGCCATCGCTTTCAACCCGAATGACTTGGCCGAAAACATGAAGAAATACGGCGGGTTCATTCCCGGTATCCGGCCGGGACAACCCACGGCGGAGTTCATCGATCGGACCTTGACCCGGATCACCATCTGGGGAAGCTTGGCGGTCTGCGCCGTGGCGATCTTTCCCGATGTCCTGACCCATTGGCTCAATATCCCCATTTATTTCGGGGGAACGTCGCTCCTGATCGTGGTGGGTGTGGCGCTGGACACCATGAAACAGATCGAATCCCACCTGCTCATGAGGCATTACGACGGGTTCCTCAAGCACGGCCGCTTAAAGGGAAGAAGGAACGCTTTTTAATGAGGTTGATTCTGCTGGGGGAACCGGGATCGGGCAAGGGCACCTATTCCGCGGAGTTTGTCAAACGGTACGGGATCCCGCAGATCTCGACGGGAGACATGTTGCGGCAAGCCGTGAAGGCCGGGACCCCCCTGGGAAACGAAGCCCAAGCGTTCATGAAACGCGGGCAGTTGGTGCCGGACAAGGTTGTGATCGGTTTGATGCGCGAGCGGTTGTCGAAACCGGATTCCCGGAAGGGCTTCATCCTCGACGGGTTTCCGAGGACGGTGGCTCAGGCGGAGGGCTTGGATAGGCTCTTGGCCGAACTGGGGCTGGAGCTTTCGAAAGTCATCAAGATCGAGGTTCCCAGGGATCTTCTGGAGAAGCGGTTGACCGGTCGACGGGTCTGCTCCTCGTGTGGCGCGACCTATAACCTCCAAACCGCCATGCGTCCGAAGGTGGAGGGCGTGTGCGACCAATGCGCGGGCCCCTTGATTCAACGGGCCGATGACAAGCCGGAAACGATTGTGAGCCGACTGGAGGTCTACGAAAAAGAGACCTCGCCTCTGGTGGCCTATTACGAAGACCGCGGTCTTCTCAGGCGCGTGGACTGCCAAGGGGAGTATGGGGAAATTCTAGGACGCCTTTACGCGGAGTTGGACCGGGTGGCCTGATGACGATCACGGTGAAGTCGGCTTCCGAGCTTGAATTGATGAGGGGCGCCGGCCGTGTCGTGGGCGAATGCCTCCTGGAACTGGGGCGCAAGGTCAAGCCGGGGGTGAGGACGAAAGAACTCGATCGGTTCGCGTTCGAGTACTTCGAAAAAAGGGGATGCGTCCCGGCGTTCAAGGGATACCACGGGTATCCCGCCACGATTTGCGCCTCGGTGAACGAGCAGGTGGTCCATGGCATCCCGGGGGACCGGACGCTGGTGGAAGGCGACATCGTCGGGATCGATGTCGGGGCTTTTAAGCAAGGTTATTGCGGGGATTCCGCCCGCACTTTCCCGGTGGGGAAGGTGTCGGCGGAAACCCAAAGGTTGTTGGACGGTACTTGGCGCGCTTTGGACGCCGGGATCGCCCAATGTGTTCCGGGGAACCGGGTGGGCCACATTGGAAACGCCGTTGAGACCTACGTGCGTTCCTTGGGCTTCTCCGTCGTGAAGGATTACGTGGGCCACGGCATCGGGCAGTCCATGCATGAGGATCCGCAGATCCCCAACTACGGGAAACCGAACACGGGACCCAAGCTGGTGGCGGGGATGTGTCTGGCTCTGGAGCCCATGGTCAACGCGGGAGCCCAGGACGTTGTGGTCCTTTCCGACGGTTGGACCGTGGTGACGAAGGACGGCTCGTTTTCGGCGCATTTTGAGGATACGGTGGCCCTCACGCAAGATGGGCCGGTCAACCTGACGCGCGTTTAAAGACGAACGGTCAGCCGCCTGAGGGCGGGGAAACGAAGGAACGATGTCCAAGGAAGACGCCATTCAAGTGGAGGGGGTCATCATTGAAGCCCTTCCGAACGCGTCATTCCGTGTGGAGTTGCAGAACAAACACGTCGTGCTGGCTCATGTTTCCGGGAAAATGCGGATGCATTTCATCCGTATCCTCCCGGGTGACAAGGTGACGGTGGAATTGTCCCCATACGATTTGAACCGTGGGCGGATCACCTACCGTTATAAGTGACAGATGGATTGAGAGACCGGCTTAGCGCCGGATTGTGATTGTGAAGGAAGGTGCTCCATGAAGGTCCGCTCGTCGGTGAAGCCGATCTGCGTTAAATGCAGGGTTATCCGTCGCCGCGGGGTGGTGAGAGTGGTTTGCACGAACCCCAAGCACAAGCAGCGCCAAGGATGAACCGCTCCGCCCCATGGGGGCGGGATATGCGAAGCCGCAAGAGGGTTGTTGAGCCAGCCCCGCCTCGGGCTTGAGGCGGGGCGCACGGTTTCCCAAGGTGATTGGGAGACCTACCAGGGAGACGAGAATGGCACGAATCGCAGGCGTGGATTTACCCAAGGATAAGCGCGTCGAGATAGCGCTGACCTATGTTTACGGCATGGGACGTTCTCTTGCCCGGAAAGTACTCGCGAAGTCGGGGGTGAGCCCCGATACACGGGTGAAGAATCTCAAGGACGACGAGATCGCCCGTATCGTGAATATCCTCAACGTGGATAACGTCAAACTCGAAGGCGACCTTCGACGCGAAAACTCCATGAACATCAAGCGCCTGGTGGATATCGGCACCTATCGTGGGATGCGGCACCGCAAGGGTCTGCCCGTGAGGGGCCAGAGAACCAGGACCAATTCCCGGACCCGGAAGGGTCCGCGTAAGACGGTTGGAAGCGGACGGAAGAAGGAAGACAAGAAGTAACGGTTAATCGGGCTTCCTGAAGGCCCACCCAAGGAAAGGCAGAATGACGTGACGGAACAAACACCCAACCCCACCCCGGGTCCCGACGAGAAGGCGGCCGCCACTCCGGCGGCGGCGCCTAGCGCCGCGCCCAAAAAGGGGGCCAAACGGGCCGCGCGTAACGGCGTGGTTCACGTGAAGGCGTCTTTTAACAACACTTTGGTGACCATCACGGACGCCAAGGGAAATGTCGTGGCATGGTCGAGCTCGGGTTCCCTGAGTTTCAAGGGCAGCCGCAAATCCACGCCCTTCGCGGCCCAGATGGCCGCCGAAGCCGCCGGTCGCAAGGCTCTCGACGCCGGTGTGAAGAGCGTGGAGGTTCGCGTGAAAGGTCCCGGAGCCGGCCGAGAGGCCGCCATCCGCGCCATTCAAGCGGTCGGTCTAGTCATCACTCTCATCAAGGATGTTACCCCCATCCCCCACAACGGTTGCCGGCCGCCTAAGCGCCGCCGCGTATAAGGAGCCCGAGACATGAGCGGGAAGTCGAATGCAGTTTGCAAGCTTTGCCGTCGGGAGAAAATGAAACTCTTCCTCAAAGGCACGCGTTGCGAAACCGACAAGTGCGGTTTCGAGCGTCGCGGTTATGTCCCGGGTCAACATGGGCAGAAACGGCGAAAAGACACCGAGTACGGTCTTCAGCTCCGCGAAAAGCAGAAGGTCAAGCGGATCTACGGGATACGGGAAAAGCAGTTTCGCCGTTTCTTCGGGGAGGCCGCTCGAGTCAAGGGCAAGACCGGCGAGGTCTTGTTGCAGTTGTTGGAGCGTCGGCTTGACAACACCCTTTACCGGATGGGTTACGCCGAATCGCGTCGTCAGGGTCGTCAGGTCGTGAAACACGGTTTGGTGACCGTGAACGGAAGGAAAAGGCATTCGGCCGGCGCCGTTGTCACGTCAGTACGGACCGGCAGAAATGGAACGATCACCATCACTCCCTGCACCGGGGTGAGGCGCGTTTCGATCATCGACGCCGCCGGTCGTCTGCTGCGGCGGCATTCCGTCCCGGCGTCCGGTGCAACCGCCGTGATATCCGGGCTTTCGCCGGGAGTCCATTTTATAGGGATCGAGTACCTGTACGGGGGAACGGATTTTGTGAAGTACATATATGTGGAGCGCTCTCCGCGTTAGGTGCCGTCAGGTCACTTGTTTTGTGATAAGAGATCCAAAAACATCCGGGGAGTTAAA
>CAZSKE010000013.1:0-3041 GCA_964607325.1 uncultured bacterium
TTTCATTGAGCCTGAGTTCCCCCGAGATCGTCACTGCGGCGTCGACCAAGGCGTCTGCGCTCCGGTGGTAGTTGTGGGTAAAGGAGGAATCCACGCCCCAGCCGTTCCCATCAGGCGCCTCACCTTCAGGAACAACGTCGGGGATGACGACATAAGGGTCGTTGGGGTCGAAGAGCCTCGGCGCGGAACCGTCCGAATTCGTGACGGTATCGTCCACCTCCTTCTTCCAGTCCTTGAACCCCTGTTCCTTGTTCACCAATCCGATGGTTTCGTTGACATCCTCCCCGATGTCCAGGCCCACGTCGCTCAGATCCTGCTCGGTCTTGGCCAGCATGGCGGACAGGGCGTTGAGGGCGAGGGTGGACTGCTCGTCGTTCAGCTCGTGGATCGCGTCGACCGAGGACGGAAAGGGTATGGAACCGTAATAGACGCCCACCCCCTCATATTCCTCGTCGGTCATGTCCGGTATGTTGAGTTCCTTGACGATACTTTCCCGGCGGGTCGTGCCGATCCGAAGGACGTTGGGCTTTTCGCCGATCTTACGCAATAAGGGCGGTGGATCCGAGGCCGAGGCCGGGAAAGGCACCGGTGTAATGTCGTCGGGATCGGTCAGGTCTTCCACCATCAGGGCGAAATCATCGCCGTCCACGTAGGGCAGGAGCGACCGGACCTCGTCGCTTACGTTGAGGTAGCCCGGAACGACCGCCGTGGCATCACCCGCCCCCGCCGTTTTTCCAAAGGCGCGGGATGGGAAACCGAGCTTGCTGCGGTTCTTGAAGTCGGGGTCGAAATCCCTGGTCGCGGACTCGAACCCGGGGATTCCCGCGTTGAGGAGCCCGATCCAAGGTCCGAACCGGTTGACCAGGAGGCTGTTCGCGAAATCGTCAAAGCGGACTTCCACCTCCCAATAGTCCACCTCGCCGGGCGTGGAAGACCCCTTGGCATCCACCGTGAAGTGGCGGTACGGACCGTTCCGTACGGCAGGCCATGATTTCGCCTTCAATGCATTCAGACAACCCTGGTCGTAAGTGAAGTTGAACACACCGGGTTTCCGGCAGACGGAATAATTGGGCGGGGTCAGGTGTACCTGATCCCAATAAGCACACCCAAGGTCATCCTCTTCGTCCGCCACCTGGATCACCGAGCACTCTGTGTCGTTTGCAGCCAGGGGCGGACGTATCTCGACGATGGCCTCTTTGGGGGATGCGCTGTTGTCCATCCAGTCGGCGTCACCGCAACCGGTATCGGACAGACGGCCGTGGATCCTGCATTGCCGCATTTGATAGTTGTATTTCCCCGGCACCCCATACGGCTGGGCCTCCGTGGGCTCTTCGGTAACGACATCCGTGGTGATGTAGTTGTAATGAGGCCGGAAGATGGAGGGAATATAGTCGTCGTAATCCTTGCCAAAGATTCGGAGCGGGCATACGCCATGGGGAATCAGGGGGTATTTGGTCGTGTCCACGAACATGGTATACCAATGCGTGTCGTGCCCATCGTCGCAACCGTCAAGATGAGCGCCGCGGTACTTATGCTCGTTTCTGGAATTATGCCGGATGTTCAGGTTGCGCAGCTTGGTGAAATGCCGCTTAAAGTAGAAGGAAAACGGCACATAAGGGTACCGCACCACCGGCTGTTGGCCTCCCGTGGCCGAGACCCGGATGCGGATCGGGATGGGCTCATACCGGCGACCCACGCCCTCGGCCTCGTAGGTGAACCGTGCGTCGCCCTCCACCACCTCCAGGTCCTCTTTCTTGTCCTCCCCATGGACGTCCAGATCCAGTTCGACACCCAAGGCGTCCCGCTTGAGCCGCGCCGTGACTGGCGCCGTGCGGTCCAGGGCGTCCGCGGGTGAAGGCGCAG
Source organism: uncultured bacterium (assembly GCA_964607325.1). Taxonomy (GTDB): domain Bacteria; phylum Oederibacteriota; class Muellerivitia; order Muellerivitales; family Muellerivitaceae; genus CAZSKE01. Next base: position 1,864 of record CAZSKE010000013.1, read on the forward strand.
GCTCCAACGCGTCCAGGGTCTCGGCGTGCACGCGGAAATGGAATTCAACAAATCCGGGATCCGCGGGGATGTTCACCTTGGTCAGGGAGGAAACTTCCGGGTACTGGCCGCCCCACGAGTAGCTGTGGATCGCCCCGGGCCCGCCCGGGAGTTCCACCGGCCCCGCCAGGGTGACGGGCTCCGCCAAGCCGCCCCCCTCGACCGACACGGTGACCCGCGAAGGCTTGTTGAGAGTGAAGGATACGGTGCTGTGGCCGTTTTCCTCGGCTGTCGTGGCGTTGACGAAGAATTCCTTGGGTTCGACCGATATCACTGGTTCCGGAGGCTCGGCGGCCGGAAGGCCGTCCGTACCGAACGTCCTCAGGTGGGTGGTGACCGAAAGGCGCGACGGCGCCTCCACCACGGTCACTCCCCTTCCGCTCACGGCCTCGGCGGTCAGGCGGAGGATGTAGTCGCCGTCCGGCACGAAGGCGCCGGTCACCTCGTCGCGGCCATCCCATACGACCGGCAGGGGCGGAGTGGAACCGCTGGCGAGTGACAGGGTGCGTCCCGGGGGATTTTGGGCCGCCTCTCCCAGGAAGATGCGGTGGTTACGGATCAACCCATCCTGTTCCAGATTAAACACCAGAGGAACCCCGGCCGCGGAGGAGAACACCAGGATCCGTGATTGGCCCGCATCGATGGTCACGTCCCACGTAACACGGTTGTTGAATTTCTGGTATTCGTTATTTAACGACAAAGTCGTGAAGGCGACTTTCAAGTCTGCGCCCGTCGCACCGGTTATCGCCCCCTTGAAGGTGGAAGCCGCAAGTCCGGCGGTATTGTCGAGCACCAGGTTCCAAGCCGTTCCGTCGTTCCATAGGTAATATCCAGGATATATCCGCTGAGCGGGCTCGCCCTGAACGCGGGGCTCCGAGGAGGCGTATCCAAAACCGCCCGCGTCGGTGATGCCCGACCAGGCCGTCGGCGACGACTTGGACGATCCGAGGAATATCTGCGATTCGCGGATCTCGTCGTCGATCTTCAAGGTAATGGTGGCCTCGTCGGAAAACATCTCCCAGTCCAATCCCACCATGCCGTCTGTTCGTTCCGCCGAGAATGTGATGAATTGGGTCCCGGACATCAAGGTGTCCGAATAGGGTGTGGGCAACGTAGGGTCGGGCGCGGGCGGGGGGTCT
>CAZSKE010000013.1:3051-7778 GCA_964607325.1 uncultured bacterium
CGCCCGAATAAACGCTCTTACTGCCGCTTCCTATGAACCGAAGATGCCAACCCGTCTCGTCAAACCACAAGTAATAGCCTGAGGAAACGTCATCGCCCTCCAAATCCGGCGCACCGAAGAAGTCCAGGGGGGTGGCGGACACATTGGCGAAGTCCTTACCCAGCACACGCTGGCCGGTTTCAGCCTGAACGACCTCGAACTTCACATTGGCGGCTTGGCCCAACAGGCCGTAGGTGAATGTCACCGGATTCGAGGGATCCTTCGGCCAGGGCTGGAAGTCGAGGGGCGAGGGGCGGCTTGGGGCGTTGTGGAACGCGCCCAGCTGCGCTTCGAGCAGTTTGTGGTTCACCACAACCTTGACCGCCGCTCCCTGACGCGCACCCGACGCGTCCTCGGCCACCAAGAGGATCACGTACTCCCCTTCGGGCAACGATTCCGTGTTCCAGTACCCCAGGGTGCCGCGCGTCACCGGCACGATGGATTCGTTCTTGGGCTGGGCCGCCGGGTCGGCGGAGTTCAGGCGCTGGGACAGGGGGACTTCGATGTTGTACATCCATGTCCAGGATTTCAAATCGGCGGCGGCCAATTTGTCGGGAACCCAGGAGTCCGAAGACTGCTTGTAGTACAAACGGTAGGCCTTGAAGTCGCCCACGGTGCCCCAATCGGGGTCGGTGGCCGTGCCGCGCACCGCGATCCGTCCCGTCACTTCTTCACCCATCGCCGGGTAGGTGATCTCGGGCGGGATCAGCTTCACCACGAAGGTCGCCCGGCCCACGGACTTGTTGCCCGCCCAGTCGGTCACCGTCACGCGCGCCGTGTACTGGCCAGGCTTGAGGGGCGCGGGGTTGAAGGATACGACCTGGGTGCGAAGCCGGTCATAGACCCCGGTCTTGCTGAATCCGGAAACCAGCTTGTCCTGGGCGTCCAGCACCTCCACCAGAACCGTGGGGGGGACCACCTCGTCGACCGTCGGATCATCCGCATTAGGCAGGTATTCGGACCTCAACAGGGCCTGATCCCGGCTCTCGTCGGCGGAATAGGCCACGCTGAATTGGTCGTGGGATTCCAGCACCACCAGGGGGTCCACGTTCACATCGTGGATGATGGGTGCCGTGCGGTCCACGACCAGGGGCAAGGTATGGACAGTGACATAGGGGTTGTCCAGGGTGCCCGCCGAGTTGCCCGCCCCGTCAGTGGCCGTAAAGGACACGTCGTAACGGCCGTCGGGTACCACCTTGGATGAACCCAGGGTGAATTCCAGTTCGAAACGGTTTGTTTCACCAGTAGCGAGGTTGGACAAGGACTTCGCGGCCTGTGTGAAGGTTGATGTGAAATCGTCGCCTATCCGATCAAACCTGAACTCCGCCACGCCGCCTTCCCCCGAGGCTCCCTGGTCGGTGCCACCAAAGGAATAGGGGAATGCCATGGCCAGGGTGCTCCCGTTCACCAACTCGGCAGGTACACCTACAGCCGTTTCGCCCCCCGGCTCCTGGATACGGTCATAAAAGGGGTTCAAGAATAGGGGAACGGGTGCGAGTGTGTCGAACTTGAGGGTGACGGTATCTGAACCTGAGTTTCCGGCCGCATCGGTGGCCGACACGCGCAAGCGCACGACATCTTCAAGATGGGCCGGGAAATTGGTGACTTGCCAGTCGGATGAATAGGATCCGTTGGACTGGAACGGAATCTGGAGAGGAATCTTAGTCAGGTAGGGCGGAGGAGCCACCGCATTGCCCGAATCGTTCACCACCTCGAAGGTGATGTTCTGGGCGACCTGGCTTAGTTCATCCTCAGTCTTATAAAAGAGTTGAAGGGTCTGGGGGCCATCCAAGGGGGCGCCGGTAAGGTAGGGATTGAACGCGGCGGGTTCGACGAGGGTCAACGGGGCCTGCGGGAAACCGTTGTCATCGGGCGGCCGCGGATATAGCACCTTACGCTCGAAGGGACTAGTGATGATGACGGTGGGCGGTTCGTTGTCCACCATGAATGAATACTGGCTTTGGGTGGGGCTATTCTCCCCGACGAAAGGCGAATAGGCCTTCACCTGTACATTGTATTTTCCCGAGGGGATGACCGAAGAGTTCGGGAGGGGCTTGTTTTCCGCGTCCCGGAACATGGGCAGTTTGCGCAGGTGCACGGCCAAAGTCGTGTCGGTACGGTAGGCCTCGCCTTCGGCGCCTTGAAAATCGTCGGTAGAGGTGAAATATTCCTCGTCAGGCACATCGAGCCAATCGCCGGGTTCCTCTCCCTCGCGGAACAAGCGGAACTGCGTGAATACGGCGGCGGGCTGGCGATCATCGGTGAGAACGGGCACCGTCCCCCTGGCCAACAGGTCGTTCAGCACTTCATAGGATCCCTTCATGACCCAATTGTTCTTGGGCCGCTCGGCGAAGATATAGAAGGGCAGGGTTGAAACCACTACGCGGAGCTTCTGGAATGACTCCTTGTTCGCCATGTTGATGCAGTGGAACACGATCTCGTTCTGGCCCTCGAGGAAAAGGAAGTCCTCGACGTAGTAGGGGGAAGACGGGTCGGAACTGATGCAGAAATAACCCGTGTCGGGATCCACCATGCAGCTTTTCAGGGGCACGGTAGCGGTGCGATTGGGGTCGCGGCCGTTGAAGTTCAGTTTGGGGTCCTGGTTGACGTCCAGGAGGTCGGTGTAGGGGAAAGAATAGTTCATGGACATCTCAAAACGCTTGAGCTGACCCGGCGAGAAGTCGCGTAAAACGCCGCGGATCTCCTTGGGTTTAATGTCGAAGAAGATGGCGTCCGGGTAGGTCATGCCGCCGTTGACGTCCATGACCGGGACGGGTTTGGTAAAGCCGCCCTTCGAAAAATCCCATTCCGGCGGTTTACGCACTTCCATCGCTTGGGGATCCTGTTTCGCGCTTGCGGGATTCATGAGGGAGATAACGTCTCCGCCGGGTTCGCTGATCGCCTCGCCGGTCTCCGTGTAGGTGTCCACGAGTTCGGCTCCCGAAGTTCGGAAGCGGTACACCGTCACCTGGGGCTCGTCGAACAATTCGTACATGATTTCGTCACCCGCCGACTCGAAACCATTCTCGAAGGATTGGAGCTTGTACAGGTTCTTGGCGACACCCCACGCCGTCTCGGCATAGTTCAAAGCGGTGGAAAGCGGCACGTAGGCCGTTCGGTAGGCCTCACCCACTCCCGGGATATCGAGAGGAATGCCCAGGGGCTCGAGCAATTCGGACAGTTTCTTGTTATCGATCAATTCCTGTTTGATCTCACGGGCCTTCGAAAGCGGCTGTTTCCAGCCGTTGGGGTCGAAAACATCCTTGTAGACCTTGGTATCGGTGAACATCCTGATGTCGTCTTTCATCTTGCCGGCCTTGGGCCCCGTGAGGCCGGCGAGACCACTGTAGGCGCCCAAAACACCGTTGCCGGCGTCGGTCACGGGATTCTTCCCTATCGCACCTTCCACCAATGCCAGGATCTTCTGGGGGTTCTTGATGGCGTCGGCCGCGAAGAGAATGGCTCCCAAATCGCCGCTCTGGACCATCTGCCCGTAGGCAATCAGTTGGCCCGGATCCACGCCAATCAATTCCGTCGGGATACCGCTGTTCGTCAGAAGGTTGTAGTCCATAGCGATATTGGTGACACTCCCGGCCGCTTGGTTCGCTATATCGGGGATCTGCTGTTTGGCCGAGTTGATCAGCACCTGACTGTTTTCCTTGAACTCGTTGTACGATTTCTTCAGGTTCAGAAGAGAGCACTTGAGTTTGCCGAGCTGGACCAGGAACTTGATCACCGAACCCGCGCTCTGACCCGAACCCACCGAACCGGCCTCCACGGCCTTCCGATTGGGCGCCACGACGGCTAGCGTGCCCAGCACCACGGACTTACCCGAGGCATAGATTGCCTTTGCCGAATTGAGCGTCTGGGCGGCCTCCGAGTCTTCGCCCAGGAACGGCACATCGAGGCCGACCAGCTGTTGGGCGTTACGGAGGGTATTCAACACCACCTCATCGGCTCCCGGATTGGGCACAGGGGGAGGATTGTTCGGGTCGGGGGGAGTGGGAATCGGAGTGGGGGCGACCAGGGTGTTCTTGGCATTCGCGAGCATCTTCTTGGCGATGATGCCCCCCTTACCCTCGACAACGATCTTGGCCATAATCCGCTTCTTCAATTCACCTCGAAGCGCCTCTTTGCACTGGTCACCGTAGGCTTTGTAGTAATTCGAATATTTATTCTTGTATATGGCGTTGTCGAAAATTTTGTTGACCATGCTGTCCACTTGCTTGCTGACTTGGTTCTCGATGATTTGCGCGAACTTATTCTCCAGTTCGCACACCTGGTCCTCGGCCAAACCGGCCAGATCGTTGAACAATTCATCCTCAGACCGGCATGTCCAGGCCGCCGCCACGCTGAATAAGCCCTGAAGGTCCTCGGACTTGACGCCCTTGACCTTGCTAATGCTGTTGACGGCCTTGTTCAGGTCGGGAAGGTGCATATCAATATTTGGCAGGGGAATGGGGAAGGGCGGAGTGGTGATGTTTATTTCCATGTCCGCAGGAAAGCCCAGATCCTTTAACGGGATGACAATGGGCGGAAAATGGATAGCGGGCACGTTCAGCTTTTTTCCCGCTTTTACTTTCGCCGCAGCGTCCCGGCCTTCAGGGGTGTCGAGGTCGTATTGGGATTCAGGATAAGCAGTAGGATCGGGCGGATCCAATACATTCGAGATCACGAATCCGTGGTTC
>CAZSKE010000013.1:7788-14769 GCA_964607325.1 uncultured bacterium
TTTGGCCTTGTCATCCAAAAGTCATTCAGGTTGACACTACTTTTTATGTGTTTGGTCACCTCCGAGCGATCAAGAGGCGTGTTGGGAGTGCCATCGCCGCTAAAATCTAAGTAATATCCGCGCTTCGTCGTAAGCGTCACATTGTAATCACCTTGTTCATCCAGCACCATTTCGCCTTCTGTAATAGGCAGGTCGGTTATTCCGGATCCGGAAAGTGCCGTCTCTTCTTTTTTGTTAATGGGCCGAGGCAATAGTTTTCTTGGTATTGTCCCGCCCACAAAATCGTCAAAAGGCAAAACAAGGATCGATTTTCCAATCCTAAAATAGTCCTTCCCGGTAATGCTACAGACTACTTCCATAGGATCGGCGATCTGTTTCGGCATGATTTTCGCCACCCAAACATCCCGCCTCGCATCATCGGCAGGCCTTGGGTCTTTCGTCACTTCCAATACGCTTTTATCAATATAATCCCCGATAACCCCCCCCACCTTTTTCCTGAATTTCAGTTTGACGTCATCCACAGGTCCGGAAAAGTGAATATATAAATACGCCTCTCCGGTCAGTTGGCTCTTCCTATCATTGGTTACGTTTAATACGGGTTTTTTTAAATCGTCGGTACTTGTCACGATTGAAGAAACCACCTTCGCATCTAAGTCCGCAGGCTTTTTAATATTGACCGAAACAATATACGGTATGGTCCAGCTACCAAACGCGACTATATGGTTTTTGTCGAATCCATCCGAGCGCTGGTAACCCGCATCCCAATTAGCGTCGCTAACACCCGACCCAATTCTCCGCGCAGGTGTTTTTGGTTCCGCATCCAGAGAATTCCCGTTTGAATCCGTAAAACCGGTTCCGATTTTCACGGTCACCGACCCGCTATGATCCAAAGGCAATAAGCTGGATTGTGTTTCGACAACAACAACTGTGTTTTCATCATTTTTCCAAGATACTTTACTTGGATCAACGACAGCACTTCCGTCTTTATACGAAAATTCAATCGGCGGGAAACCCTCGCCCTTGTCACGCCTCGTCATGTTTTCGCTGAATGTGATTTCCAACTTATACTTGCCGCTCTTGCAGGGCGGGGCCACCACGCTTGTTTTTTCCAGATTCCTAGCAGTTGGAAGCTTACTAACAGTATCCGTCTTGGATACTTTCCAATACCCCGAGTACACGATCTTATCTTTGTCGTCCATGACCTTGAGGGATTGAATATGGGGTTTACAGTTATCAACAATGAACGGATGACCATCAGCTTCGGTATTATCAGGCAACACTACATTTTGGAATGTTTTCCTCAATACATTCGCAGTTTGAATAATTAATTTATGGGGCCCTTCCGATAAACAGCTGGGCGCAATTTCCGTTTTACTATATTTTTTCTCCCAATCGTTTTTTACGAAGTTTTGATACGTCTCGTCACCCGCTTCGGGAAACACGCCAAAGGAATTGAGCTCGGTGATTTCGGCATCCCCTATGCCCTTTGGCACCACTGAGTTAAAATCGCCCAAAGCATCAACACACACATTACCCAACTGTTGAGTTTTCTCGGGAGGACCTCCGAATTGCCACTTATGCAGTTGATGCCCATCATCAATTCTGTCCACATACATTTCAACGCGATCCAGATCTTTCCCAATACTCTGATCAACAAACGCCTTTAAATAGGTGCTGTCATTGTCGTTTTCAGGTTTCGCATATACCAAGAAACCAGCACTCCGTTGCGCCGTTAAGAAATTCTCATGATTAAATTCCTTTTTACTCATCAATCTTGTTTTGAAAGCGCTTTGAGGATGACTGATAAAGAATAGCGGATTATCAAATTTCTTTAGCCCTAAATCTATATGAATGTGCGCATTTTTAAAACCTATTGATTGAGCGCCCGAAGTTCCCGCCGGCCCAAACGCAATGGATTTCTCAACGACACTAGTCGTTTCTACTGGCACACCATCCGCGGAATACACAAAATCATTTTCAAACGTTACACGTCTTCCCGGCATCTCACTATAGACATTATCTGCCGTCCACACTTCTTTTCCATTAACATTCTTCTTACCTGTCAAATGAATAATGCAAAGATAACCCGTTTCATCTTTTTCATCCGAGCCATATCCCCTTTTTAATACCCATTCCGGTTGATCAGAAGTGCCTTGTTTGTAAATAATGATCGGGAACTTTTCGCTGTCAACAAACATATGAAGATAGCGAAAACTCCTAGCCGGATCCTTATCACCTTCATACTGAATTTCAATCTGGATCAAATATCTAAAATTTTCGCTCGTGCTTTGAACAATATCTAATATTTCCCCCCTTGATAAAGCAACAACCGGATCACCCTTTGCGCCATGGAAGTCAACGCCGCCATGAAAGGTACTAGCATTTGGCATACTCGATAGATTTCTCGGCCCATAAGGACTAGTTATTGTTGCGACAGCAGGCAGTCCCGGCGTTTGAACACAATCAGAACCTAAATTTGCACGCACGTCTGTAGCAAGAATCGATACCAGTACAGCGATTGCATAGAGTTGTTTCATTCACTATTCCCGTGGCGAAAACAAATATTTTTTTACCCGTGCCACAATCTCGTTACGCTTCCATTTATATCGAATCGTATACAAACGTCCGTCATCTTCTATCCCCTCATATGTTGAATAATTGTTGCTATACGGAACAAAATAAATTTTATTAGTTTTAATATTAACGACTTTCACAAACGACTTTTCCCCCGATGTTAAAAAAACCAGCCATTCGCCATTCGGCGAAATCGCCACTCTAATAAAACGGCTTCCAGACAATCGGTAAATCTCATTCCCGTCCAGCGAATATATTACCAATTCGGCATGCGCGTTCGGTCCAACGACTTCAAAATCCGGCTCCGGCGGATCAAGCACACACACCAAGCGGTCCTCATTTGCATTCAGTAGTACCGGTTTATGAAGAATCTTTGATTTTTCGAACAATAATTGGCCATTTTCATCGAAAACCGAAATGTCATTTTCTTCAACGATTTTTCTACCTACCCTTTTGAATTCCTTACTATCAACTTCACGATATGAATAGGTTCTCAAAACAAAATGGCGTTTCGAGCCAACGATTCTTTTGTTTACAGACCTCATGCCATGCTCAACAACTCTTTTGTGGCTTTTTCGAATTTTCCCCTTCTTATCAAGCACTTCCACGCGTTCAATTCCGCCATCAGATGCACTTCGGACAAACCGTAGTTTCGGAGGATTGATTTCGTTGGTTGTAGTCGGGATACTCGTTTGCCCATATAAACTTTTCGCAAAAAGGATAAAAAGCAAAATGCCAGTAATTGAAGTCAATGCGTCGTAAACACAACCACTATTTTTTTTGCGTGAAACAAAACCTATCATTTTTTCACCTCAAAAAAAGCATCCTCGAGCACCGGATCCACCTCGTTAACCACCGTCACCATCTCCGACGACAGTCCGTAGGTCCCCGTGTCGCTTCCCGTGACCATTCGCTTCACATACTTCTTCCCCCCCACTTCGGCATACTCCAACTCGACTCTCAGCACCTCACTCCCAGCCTTGGAAAACCCCAAAACCCTGGTCACCACCTTGGCTTCCCCGTCCACAAGGACCTCGGTGCGATCCATCGATTCCGGCAGGGTGCCGCCCCGCAGGGTCACCGTGAGGGTCCCATCGCCGTTGTCTGCCACGACAGCCTCGCCAAAGCCCGAAATGGATTGATTCATCTTCTGAAAAGGATCGATTTTAAAGGGGGATTTGATCGAAGAATACTTCTTGGTGATCGGATCCTGGATGAACAGGTAATCGCCCTTACCGATGGTCTCTTGGCGGGTGATGCCGTTGTCGATGATGGTCTTCAATAGGTCAGGTTTCTTTTTCCACATCTCCAGGCTCTGCACCATGGTGACGGGCGACTCCCCCGTCTTTTTGATGACCGTAATGGTCTTGGTTACCAGGTGTTGGGTCTTGCAATCCACTTCCAAGCTCTTCCGGCAATCATCCAGCAAATCCTTGGCCGACGGAAGAGCCCATGCGGTCGCCGCAACAAGGCCGAGCGCCAGTAAAGTGATTCGGGATTTCGGTTTCACCATGTCCTCAGTCGCTCTTCTTCGAGGATTCCAGGCCGATGCGGAAAGTCTCCCCGTCCTTCAGGTCGGTTGCCACCGTCAACGCCTCGGGCCACTCGGCCCGGTCCGCCTTGGCCATCTTCTTGCCATCCACTTCCCATTCCAGCACCACCGTGCCCGCGGGACCGGGTTTCGTTTTCACCTTCAGCCAATCCGGAAGGTCCTTCACGCCGTTCACGCGGAAACCCTTGTGCCAAAGGTTGCCCACCTGGGTGTACATCCGCACTTTTCTACCGGACACATGCGCCGGATCGAGTAATAGGAAGGAAGGCGACACGCGCCAGGCGCCGCGCACCTGTCCCTTGTAGGGGAGCCTCAAGTCGACTTCGCCTTGGTTGGTGGTCGTTCCGGTGAGGGTCAAATACTGGTCGAGATCGCCAGGTTCAAGGGTCTCCAAGCATGACAAGGTGACTTTATAGGTTCCGGGAGAGACGGCCCTCCACTTGGCTTCAATCCCGTCGACCTGGGTATTCGCCTTGAGGATCCTGAGCCCCTTCAGGGCCGCGGTATCCACCGTCAGCCGGAAGTCGAAAGTGCGTTTTTCTCCCTGCGGCACCAGCCCCAAATCCAGTTCCCTGGGTTCGAACAGGTAGTCGGGCTTGATCTCGGCGGTCAGGGGCACCTCGACCTTGCGGGCGGCATCCTCCCCGCTCGACCCACGGCCATGGACGTTGAAGGTGACCTTGTAATCCTGGAGGCCGTTCCCATCCAAGGGGGCGTTGTAAACCACTTCAAGCAGGGCAGTCTTCTTGGGCCCCAGGAAATAGGAAGGGAGGGATGAGGACAGACAACTGCAGGATGTCTTCATGCCCTGGAAGGTGACGGGATAAGCCGAGAAGTTGGTCACCTTAGCGTTAAAAACAAGGCGATCCCCCGGTTTGACGGCCTTGAAAGCGTGGTAGGGAGGATCAATCCGAACCTGCCCGCAAACGTGGGCGGCAAGAAGCGTCGGCAATAACGCCATGATCCAGAAGCGCTGTTTCATTTTCGCCCCGAAAATATATCCAAATTCAATATCCTGATCCCGAACTCCGTTTTTAGTGCTAAGAAAACCGCTACAAAACAAGGCTTTCGGGTGGGTGTTGGTGGGTATAGAAATGACGCCAATACGTCAATTCGTATGGGCTAAAAACAATTTCAGTAAACTACTTACCAAACGTTTTCATTTTCGTCAATACCTAATTTTGACAATTTTAAGCATAAATAGATGCAGCAGCCATAACTTTTGTCATGTCCCGACAGCCGACTAAAAAGCGTCAGACCGAAAAGGACGGTTCCTCGACCTCATCGTTCCCCCCGGTCCTTGAAGAAAGGATCGTTTTCCACCCAATTTAGAAATACCTGCGTATGTTCAGGTTGCCGCCGACCGTGCTCGTGAAGGTGTTCTGGGACTCCCCTGCCACCGCCTTGAACTGGAACGCCAGCACCTCGAACCCGATGCCGAAACCCGAGTAGGCCACGTGCTCGTATCCCGCGCCGAAATGATAGAAGGGGAAATCAATCCTCGGCCGGTCGCTATTCTTCTTTTCTCCGATGTTGTCGTAACCGCCCACCAGATAGGGCCGTTTCTTCCCGGCCATCAGGTTCAAGCGCAGATCGAAGGAATAGATCATGACCGTCCCGGCGGGAATAATGCCCGCCGACAGCATCATCTGGGGAACCGGGGAAACGCCGATTTTGGGGCCGAAAATGAGGGGCGGCCCTATCTGCAGAGCCATATTCACGTAGCTTTTCTTCAGCTTTCGAGCGACAGAGGGGGCGGCAGAGGCGACCGTTTGTGCCGCCGCGGCAGGTGCCGTTGGAGGTACCGTCGCAGCCGGCAGGACCGCAGGACGGAATTTTTCCACGAAAGCCTTCAACGGTTGGTTATCGGGATTGGCCTTCAGGCTCGCCTCGTAGGAGACCAGGGCTAGGTATTTATACCCCAATTTGTAATAGGCGTTTCCTTGGCCCTGGTACGCCCGCCAGTGGGCGGGATCCATCTGGATGACGGCCTGGAACTGCTTGGCCGCCTCCTCCAGACGCCCCTCCCGGTAGAGTTGCATTCCCGTATGGAAGGCGTCGTCCACGGGCGCGGCCGGAAGGACCGACGGGATGCACGCCAGAAACAAAAGTCCAAACAGTACCTGTTTCATTAAAGCCTCCATCGAAACGACAAACGCACCAAAGAATATCAGACCCGGGTCACAACGCCAACATCGACATCGAAGGAAGAAGGGAGTCAGACCCGAAAACAGGCAATTCCACTTCGTTTCATTTTCGTTTCATTTTTCCCCTATGTCCTTTTTCAGGTCCGACCCTGTTTAATGCGAGCAAGCTGCTGAAAAAGTCCCAACGTCGGGATTTTTTCGCGTCTTACGGACGAACCGGTATTCCAAAACGCCTTTGTTTTGAGCGGTTCGTCCGACCCGCTTGGCTGCCGGCAGGGTGGTCAAAACATTTTTTCAGCACCCTGCTAGAATATGCGCCATTCGATTTTGAAAGGATCGTCCATGCGCATGATCTCCCTGGCCGTTTTATCGGCTTTGCTCATTTTCCCCTCGGCCCTGCAGGCCGGTTGCAAGGTCGGCATCGTGAACATGCCCAAGCTCCTGGCCGAATACCCCGAGGCCAAGGCCGCCCACAGCCAGCTCATGAAGGACGCCGGGCAACGCCAGGAAACGGTGGCCGCCTTGGGCGCCGAAATCGAGCGTTTGACCAAGGAATACAACGCCGGCAAGAAGACCTGGACCGAAAAGCAGAGAAAGGAAAAGGCGTACGTGATCGGCAAAAAAGAGGAGGACTACGAGAAGGCCCGCAACCTGGCGTCCTCGGAGATCGAGGACCTGCAGACCAAGGCCGGCCGCATCGTGTACGAC
>CAZSKE010000014.1:0-650 GCA_964607325.1 uncultured bacterium
CCCCAGGCCGAGGGTTTCGCGCCGCTCGACCCCAACAATCCCACTCCGCAGATGGACGCGACCCCGGTGGTCCAGAAAGCCGTGTTCCAGGATTTCAGCAAACTGGATCAAGCCGGAAGCTGAGCGTGGTGATTCGTTTTCGGTGTTCGTGAAAAAAATACTGTTCCAAACGCCGCCCGATTCCTCGCGATTCGGGCGGCTATTTATTTACGGCCCCCACCGGTCCTTGAAATCCCGGCCAACCGCGTTCCGGGTCGCCGTGATTCGCGACGCGTTTTTCGAGGGCGGACGATAACGCCTTCAGGGTTTCACGAGGGATTCCGCGAGATAGCTCGACCGCGTCAGCGGGCTGGCCTGAACCTTGATCCCGTTTTTTTCCCCGAACGTTCGGAACGCCTCGTAACGCTCCATCGGAACGATCTCAACCGCCTCCAGACGCGATCCGGGCGGCTTGAGATATTGGCCGATGGTGAAGAACTTGACGCCGGCTTCCGACGCGTCGCGGAGAACCGCTTGGACTTCCTCCAGGGTTTCCCCGAATCCCACCATCAGTCCGCCTTTCAGGAGCAAGGGGAAGGGCGCGGCGTTCCGGGAAAACCACCGGAACAATCCCAAGGACCGCTCGTACTTGGCGCCAGGCCGGATTTTCG
>CAZSKE010000014.1:660-11368 GCA_964607325.1 uncultured bacterium
CGTCTGGAGATCGTGGGCCAGCACGTCGGGAGGAGATTCGAGGAGGATCCGGTAGGAATCCTCGCGGCCTTGAAAATCGGGAACGAGGATCTCGATCTTGAGATCGGGCTGGTCGGCTCGGAGGGCTTTCACGATCCGGACGAGCTGGGAAGCCCCTCCGTCGGGAAGCTCGTCGCGGTTGGGCGAGGTCATCACCAGATAACGAACGCCTAGGGCGCGAGCCAGATCCACCACTTGACGGGGTTCGTCGGGGTCCAGGGGGGCGGGTTTTCCGTGGGCCACGGCGCAGAAGGGACAGTTCCGCGTGCAGACGCCGCCCATCACCATGAGGGAGACTGTCCCGTGTTTCGGGAGGCATTCGCCCCGGTTGGGGCATTGGGCCTCCTCGCAAATGGTGGTGAGGCTTCCCAAGGGAAGCCGCGCCAAGGCCGCGCGGAAAACACGCTTGGGGTGAGGATTGATCAGAAAGGACGGCAAGCGTTGGCCCGCGGGGGTGGGTTTCTCGTTCATTTCGTTCCCAGAATATCCGTCCCTCGGGCCTGATACAATGCCCCCATGCACATCCTGAAGGTTCGGACCTCCCAGCGCAATCAGGTGGTGGACATCACCTCGGCCCTCCGGGCGTTGTTGGAGAAGGAAAAATTCCTCGACGGCATGGTGGTCGCGCATTGTCCGCACACCACCGCGGGGTTGACGCTCAACGAAAACGCGGACCCGGACGTCAAGAGCGATATGCTGGGGCACCTGTCGAAAATGATCCCGCGCGACCCGTCGTTCAAACACTCCGAGGACAACGCAGACTCCCACATCAAGGCCGCCTTGGTGGGCGTTTCCCAGACCCTCTTGGTGGAAAAGGGCCGGCTTCTCCTGGGGACTTGGCAGGGGCTCTATTTCATGGAGTTCGACGGCCCACGCGAGCGGGAAGTGTGGGTGAAACTGATCGGCGGATAGTCCTAGAATCCGGGAATGAGCGCGACCTCGCGACCCGGCGCGTTCGCGAATGGAATCGACGTCAGAACGACGAAGTCATTCCGTGGGTTTCACGATCCCCAGGTATTCGGCGATGACCTTGAGGAATTCCCCGTCCTCCAACGTGAAGGCGAGCGGGGGGAAGTCGGGGTTGATCGGTTTGAGGGTGACCTTTTCATGCGTCCAGGTCCCGTCAGGGTTGGTGGACTTCTCGGATTCGTAGATCTTGACCGTGAAGGACCCGCCGGTTTCCGGATCCTCGGCGGCGCGGTATTGCGCCAGCACCACCTTGCCCTGGCGGGAACCCGTGGGGTTCGCCCGAAAGACCCCCAAGGAACCATCGGGAATCCTCGGTTCCATGGACTTGCCCTCGATGCGGGCCACGAACATCTTCCCGTCGAGACTGAGGTGGTCGGGGGCCTCCACCCATCCTTCGGGCGCCACATCCTCGCCTTTGCCGAACTTGCCGGCCGCCGCGCGCAGGGAATAGAAGGGCAAATGCGTCCGGAAGGCGCCTCGAATGGCGTCCGGATCGTCCCAAGGCAGGATTTCAGGTAAGAGGGTCATGATGGCCTCGCGCGATGGGATACACAGGATAAGACATGTCAAATAATATACAAACGAGCGATGGTTTCCAAGCGAAAGCCTGGAAGATCCTCCCGTCGGACCCGGAAGCCCCCGACGGCCAGATGGCGCGCGACGAGGCGCTTTTCAAGGCCTTCCGAGAGGGCGATCCGCCCGTCCTGCGTTTTTTCGCCTTCCGGCGGCCCACGTTGACCCTGGGGCGGCTGGAAGCGCGCCGTCTCGACCTGGGCTCGCTTGGATTCCCCTACGAGATCCGTCCCACGGGCGGCCGCGCCGTTTTGCACGGTGAAGGCGATCTTTGTTACGCCCTCGTGGCGTCCAACCGGGATCCCCTCGTGGGCGGGACGCTCCTGGAAAGCTACAGGAAAATCAGCCGCATCCTGGCGCAGGCGTTGAGGGCCCTGGGGCGCCCGGTGGAACTCTCGGAGGATCGGCACAAGGGACTGGACGGGCCTCATTGCTTCGCCGCGCCGTCCTTCGGGGAACTCACCTTGGGAGGCAAGAAGGTGGCGGGAGGCGCCCAGGCCCGACGCGGCGAGGTGTTCCTTCAACAAGGCGTGATTCTTTTGTCGGTGGATCCGGCCTGGCGGAACCTGTTGACCGACGGGCGACAGGAGTTTCCCATGACCGGTTTGAACGAGATCCCCGGATGGCCTCCCGTCACTCGCGCCGAGCTCGAGACCGCGCTGACGCGGGCTTTTCTCGGGGGCGATCCTTCAATCGGGCGCGGGACGTCAAAAATCCTGTGAACTCCGAGCGCTCTGTGGTGAAATGGCCGGTACGTTGAAAACGGCTCAGGGGATTCCATGAAGACCTTCGACGCGGTGGTGGTGGGGGGAGGGCCGGGCGGCACCATGGCCGCCGCGCGTTTGGCCCGGCTCGGGAAATCCGTGGCGTTGTTCGAGAAAAAACGACTCGGGGGTTGTTGCCTGCACGTGGGATGCATTCCCACCAAGCTTCTTCATTCCGCCGCGGTCCGGTACCACCAGTTTTCCAAGGAAGGCGAGGCCTGGGGCCTTTCGGCGGACAACGTGAGGCTCGACTTCCGGGTTTTGGTGGATCGCGCCGCGAAGACGATCTCCACGCTTGAGCGCGGCATCGAGGCCATGTTGAAGGCCTCGGGACAGGTGACGGTGGTCCAGGGCGAGGCCGAGGTGAGGGATCCCGGCCTGGTTTCTTGCGGCGGCGAGGAGTACAAGGCCCCGATTCTTGTCCTGGCGCAAGGATCCCGTCCGCGTGTTTTGCCCTCGCTCCCTATCGGTGAATCCGTCGTCACGTCCGATGAACTGCTCACCACCCCGCGACTCCCCAAGTCCCTTCTCGTGGTGGGCGCCGGGGTCATCGGGTTGGAATTCGCGTGTCTTTACGCCCAACTCGGCGTGAGGGTCCGGCTGGGCGACGTGGCGCCCACTCTCCTGCCGACCCTGGACCCCGAGGCGGCGCGAATGCTCCTGAACGCCGTGCGTCGCTTGGGCGTGGAAGTGGAACTGGGGGTGCCGTCCGTGGATCCCAAGGACGAGGAACTCACCTTGGTGGCGGTGGGCCGAACCCCCAACACCGACGCCCCGGGGCTTTCCTCGCTCGATCTCCGCTTGGAAGGAGCGCGGATCGCCGTGGATGGCCGACTGCGAACGAGCGTGAAGGGTGTTTACGCGATCGGGGATCTGTCCGCCCGTCTGCCCTACGCCCACACGGCTTACGAGCACGCCCGGATCGTGGCGGCCGATGTGGCGGGAAAACCCGAGGAGATGGACGAAACCAAAGTGCCGCACGTGGTGTTCACGTCGCCGGAAATCGCCTCGGTGGGGTTGGGCGAGGAGGCGGCCCGGGCCGCCGGATACGAGGTTCGGATCGTGAAAAACAATTGGGCGGCCAATTCCAAGGCCCGCATCCTGGGGGAAATCCAAGGATGGGCGAAACTGGTGTGTGACGCCAGGACAGGGCGGGTCCTCGGGGCGCACTTGGTGGGGCCCGCGGCCACGGACCTCATCGGAGAGGCCTGCGTCTTGGTCTCGAAGGGTTTGACTTTGGAGGATCTGGGACGGGCGCTACACCCCCATCCCACGTTGAGCGAGATATTCGCGGGGCATTGATCCCGCGAGGGGGTTTGGAAAAAGGAGGTTGTCCGATGAATTCACTGGTGGTCGGTCTGGGGGCCGTCATCCTTCTTGGGCTGGGGTACCGCTTTTACGGGCGGTGGATCCAGAACCTGTGGGATATCGACCCGAGTAAAAAAACACCCGCCCATGTCAAACATGACGGCGTGGACTATATTCCCGCGAAGAACTGGCTCATCCTGTTCGGCCACCATTTCGCCGGAATCGCAGGGGCCGGGCCGATCATCGGGCCGGTGGTCGCGGCCGCCCTCTGGGGTTGGGCTCCGGCGCTTGCGTGGATCGTGGTGGGCTCCATCCTCATCGGCGGCGTGCACGATTTCTCGGCACTGATGGCCTCCGTCCGGCACGAGGGGAAGTCCATCGCCCAGGTGGCCGAGACCGTCATGGGAAGGAGGGCCAGGATCCTGCTTGCGGCCTTCCTTTGGCTTTCCCTCGTCCTGGTGGTGGCTGTTTTCGCCGCCGTCACGGCCAAAACCTTGGTGGACGAGCCTCGCATCGTGCTTCCCACTTTCGGGTTGATTCCGGTGGCCATGTTCGTGGGATTGATGCTTTACCGTTGGAAGGTGTCGTCCCTCCTGTCCACGTTGGTCGGTCTTGTCGCGCTCTTGGGGCTTCTGTTCGCCGGTTTCGCCCTGCCCGTCGTGTGGAACTCCATGAGCGGATGGATTCTTGTGCTCCTGGTTTACGCCTTCATCGCCTCCATCATTCCGGTCAACATTCTCCTTCAGCCCAGGGACTATCTTTCGACGTTCATCCTTTTTTTCGGGTTGGCCCTCGGATATCTGGGGCTATTTGTCAGTCATCCGGTTATCAGCGCGCCCGCGTTCGTGTCCTTCAATTCCGTCCAAGGGCCCCTTTGGCCGATGCTTTTTGTGCTCATCGCCTGCGGGGCGGTGTCCGGTTTCCATAGTTTGATCGCCTCTGGCACCACCGCCAAGCAGTTGGACAACGAAAGGGACGCCCGAAAGATCGGGTATGGCGCCATGATCCTGGAGGGCGTCCTGGCGGTCCTGGCCCTCATGGCCGTCACGGCGGGATTGCGCTGGAACTCCGAGGGCGCAGGGATCGCGCCCATTTACCCGGAGTTGATGAAAGGCGGAAACTGGATCGGCACTTTCGGCGCGGGATACGGACAGTTGGTGGGACCCATTCTCGGATCCGCGTTGGGAACCCTCATCGCCATCACGACCTTGAACGCCTTCGTGATGACCACGCTGGATTCGGCTACGCGCATCGCGCGTTACATCACCGAGGAATTGTTCGGCGAGGCCTGGGGCATCCGGGTTTTCCGGAACCGCTATTTTTCCACTTCGATCGTTATCCTGTTGGCGGGTTATCTGGCTTTGGGCAACTGGGCCGCCATCTGGCCGATCTTCGGCGCCTCCAACCAGCTGGTGGCCGCCCTCGGCTTGATGGTCATTTCCACGTACCTTCTCGCGCGAAAGAAACCCGTCGAATACACCCTTTACCCCGCGATTCTCATGCTCGTGACCACCCTGGGGGCCCTCGCCTGGCAGATCCAAGGGTTCTTGAGGAACGGCAATCACTTGCTTTCGACCATCGGGATCGTGTTGGTGGTCTTGGCGGTATTTCTGATCGTGGAGAATGTCCGCATGATCATGGAAAGGCGGCATGATGTGGCGGCCTCCCAGAAGGACTTTCCCTGAACGTTCGAAATGCCTTCCGGCAGGATCATGCTGGATGAATCGATGAGGGGGGGATGTCGTTGCCCGACGAGCCGGCTTTTTCAACGCGGGCTTGCAAAACGCCCCCTCCGTCGAGCTTCCAAGGATCGAAAGGTAAGCGGGCCGTCAGGGGTCTTGTCGGGATGACGGCGAAAGACTTCCGAAAGCAACGACTGGAGCCGATGAGCGGGTTTTGCCCTATAATTCCTTTTGTGAACCCGTCGATCTCCAGCCCAGAAGAGGTCAGCCGATGATCCACTCCCGATGTCTGCCGATCCCGCGGATGATGGTTTTGGCTTTGGCCGCCGTGTTCTCGCTGGGTGGATGCTCCGTGAAACCCAAGCCGCCGCTTTTCAGTCTTTACGAATTCCAACGGTTGGCGGTGGTTCCTTTCGCCAATGAAAGCCAGGATCCGGCCCTTGACCGGGAACTGATGGATCAGACGGTCGCCCAGGTCGTCCGGCTCGGGGCCGCGGCGGTCGTCGAGAGCGCCCAAGTGTCGCCTTATCTGGCCAGTTTGGGGAAGGACCCCGCCTCGGCGCCTGGTGACCCGGAACTGCTGAGGAAAATCGGGGCCAAGTTCAAGAGCGACATCCTGATGACCGGCGTGGTGGATTCCTACGAGGAGATCAAGGACTACGCCGCGCCCCAACGGCGCGTCATCGACCGCAAGACCGGCGCGGCCGAGTGGGGCTTCTATACGAACCGTAAAGTCACGGTCGGGGTCACCGCCAAGTTGTTGGATCCGGTCACCGGCAGTCTCTTGTGGACCCGGAGATCCACCGGGACGGGTCAGGCGAACGAATGGACCGTTCTCCCCGTCCCTGGGAATGTGGAAGTTCCGATGGCTGGCATGATCGAAAATGTCTATGAGCTCGCGAAGTATAAGATCTCGCAGGGGGATTCCGAGAAGAGTCCCCGAAGGGGGGCGCGAGCGGTCCCCCGGATGTATCAGAAGGATTCCGTCATGGCGGATTTACGCCAAAAAGCGATCGCCTCGGCCGTGAGTTCTTTGACCGCGGACTTCAAGGCTCGCGGTGATTGGACGCCCGGCCTGAAGGCCCAGCCTTAGACCCTTCCCGGCGTTTCAGCGGTACGGGTCGTGGCGGAAACAACACGAACTTGAGTCCTCACACCCACAAAACATGCCCGCGCTGTGATGTCCCGCTCACGGGCGTCGAGATCGCGTGCCCACAATGCCGGATGGCGTTATCGGGCCTCAAGCTGGCCGCGGGGCCGGGCGCGCGGGCGGTCTGTCCGCTGTGTAAACTGCCGCTCTACGAAGCCGTCTTGGCCGACTTGCCCGTGTTTCATTGCGCGGAATGCAAAGGCATGGGGTTGAGGCGGGAAGTCATGATGAAACTGCGACCCGATGGGCCCAAGAAGATCGAGATCGGCGCGGAAGAACGGGCGTACAAACGACCGCCTTATTTCGAGCCCCGGGCCAAGCCCCCCTTCCTCATCTGTCCCGCTTGTAAAAAGCGCATGAAGGCGACGACATTGGCGAAACGTGCCGTGGATTTGTGCGAGACCTGCGGCGCGCTTTGGCTGGAAGAGCCCCAAACGGAAAGCCTCAACGACATGCTGGCGCCGTTCAAATGGAAAGTTTCCAAGGAAAAGAAATGAGCCGGGCCCCGGATCCGCTCGAGCGCCGAAGAGAAGGGATGGCGCCCCCCGCCCCGAAGGACGCTTTAACACGCTACCGGAATGTGACGCGTTTCTATTCCGCCCGGGTTTTTCCCGTCCTTATCATCGCGGGGGTGATTGGATTCGTCGTCCATTCGATGGTTTGCCACGATCGCCAGATGGAATGGACGATCCGGAACTTGTGGGTCAAATTCGGCATCGGCGCCTTGGGACTTTGGATGGGACTCAATGGGATCGGGATTGTCTGGGTGATTGCCTCCGACTTGAGGCGCGATCCAAACAAGAAAACGTTTCTGAGCGCCCAATTCGCCATCGCTTTTTTGGTGGCCGGTCTGGTGCTCATTTACGGCTTGGGGTGCGTTCTTTACTTGTTTTTCAGGTCATGAGGCGAAGGCCGGTCGAAAGACGTGTTTTTCGGCGATCGCGCCGTGGCGCGATCGGTGGGTGTATCCTGCTCTCGGGTTTTGGCCGGAAACCCGACAAAAGGCATCGGAGGACGGGGCATGCGACATCGCGCGAAGGGCGGACGGAGTAACGATCAACCCGATCCGGGCGGGAGCCCGGAAACACCCGCGGCGGAATCCCGCCCGAGGAAACCCTGGGTCTGGGCGCTCCTCGTCCTGATCCTTCTTTCGGCCCTGTTCGTCAGTCACCGCTTTTGCGGAAAATCCTGCGGGTTCGGAGGCGAGAGCCTCATGGATTTCCTGAGGGTGGAACATCGCGCCGAGAGATGTTTTTTCGACGAGAAAACCCCCCTGAAGCGGGAAAAACTTCCCGCGACCCCCTTCTCGTCCAAGCACGACCTGGTCCGTGTCGGCCGTCCCTACGGCGCGGAGGGCAAGCTCCAGGGCCTGGTGGTTTGCGACAGCTTGAAGGAAAAAGGGAGGCGGCTGGATCTGACCTGGTCCACGGGCGACTTCAACACGTTCGTCCGCGAGGAGGATCTGGACCTGTCGGACCCGCGGAAGGCCGAGGAATTCATCCGTTGGTATTACGAGGAGGTTTCCCCTTACAACCAGGGGGACAACCGGATGCTTCGTCGCGCCGACGAGTTCATGGAACTCATTCGTTTCAAGGACCTCGTCAAAAGGCCCGGCGCGGTCAGCCGGTTCCGCAAGAGGTACGGCGACCTTCAACCGCCTTTCATGGAGAAACAAAGCGATCGTTACGCCATGTCCTTCCATGGGGTCGAGGGATTGACACTGGTCAAGCGCGAGTTCCAATTTTCCAAGAAAGGCCTCCTGTACCTTTCGAACCGTTGGGTGCTCGAGCCCCGCTGGGGGAATTGGTCCTCGTTCTGACGAGCGGGCCCGTTCGAAGGTCTCCGCTCGCCTGGGACGTTCCGGGGACGACGAACACAAGCCGCCCTGGATCCGCCGACCGAGGTTCGTGGTCGCGTCCCTTCACAAATCTAAACTTAATTTTTCCGGGAACCCTGGCGAAGGCTTGCCGGGGCGTTTTAAAACGTTTTCAAACGCGCGAAGCGGCAAGGAATTGTTACCAAATCGTGGGCGTTTGAATAAACTAGCTCCCATTGGCTTTTGCGCTCCCAACCCACCCCCGAGGATTCCATGAAAGAACATCCCTACACGATTCTGAACCATCCGGTGGACGTGAGCCGTGGTTTCACCAATCTCGAGAGCCCGATGTTCCTGCCCATGCGTGTCGCGGGGTTCGATCCCAAGACTGGCGCCGGTCACCTCACATGGAAGCGTTACGCCTACAAGGCCCGCATGGCCTTCAACCAGGAGGGGATGAACTTCGAGCCCACAACCCCGTGGGAATTTCCGGCGGCTTACGGCGGGGAAGAGATGGAGCTTCCGTTTCGGGTGGAGTTTTACGGTCCCCGCACGCTGAGATTCCGTTTCGAGGCGCGCTCCCTGCCGCGCAAGGCCGAACGGTCCCTGATGTTGGCTGGAAACCCCAAGCCGACCTCCCCGTGGAAGGTTTCCCGCAAAGGAAGGGATTTCACGTACAAGGGGCCTCACGGTTCGGTGACCGTCCAGGCCGATCCCTGGCATCTGGAAATCCGCGACGCGTCGGGGCGCCTGTTGACCCGCACCCAGCACCTTTTCGACAACAAGAGCCTCCGCAACACCGATCCACTCCCGTTTTGCATGCAACGCCGCACGCCGGAATTCTCACACCAGTTCGCCGCCACCTTCACCCTGGCCCCTGACGAGAAGATCTTCGGCTGTGGGGAATCCTTCACGCGCCTCAACAAGCGCGGCCAGAAGGTGGTGCTGTGGAGCTATGACTGCCATGGGGTTCAGCACGACGGCATGTACAAGCCCGTGCCGTTCTTCCTCAGTAGCGCCGGTTACGGCATATTCCTGCACACCACGGCGCCCGCGACCTTCGATTTCGGGCATGCGTACGACGCCTGCACCACTCTTTTCACGGGCGACGAGGCGCTGGATTTCTTCGTGTTCCTGGGGAACCCGAAAGAGGTCGTGTCGGCTTACACCGCGTTGACCGGACGCAGTCCCGCGCCGCCGACCTGGTCCTTCGGGCTATGGATGAGCCGTTGCACCTATAAGTCGGAGAAAGAGGCGCGGACCGTGGCGGCCAAGCTCCGCCAGCAACGAGTGCCTTGCGATGTCATCCATCTCGACACGGGCTGGTTCGAGACGGACTGGTGTTGCGATTATCAATTCTCGAAAACACGCTTCAAGAACGCCGGGCGGATGATCCGCGACCTGCGAAAAAAGGGTTTTCGAATCAGTCTCTGGCAACTCCCGTATTTCACGCCCCGGAACCGGTTGTTCAAGGAAATCGTTGAGAAGGGCTTGGCGGTGACCGACGGCAAGGGCAGTTTGCCCACCGCGGACGCTGTCCTGGACTTTTCCAATCCCAAAACCGTGGCGTGGTACCAGAAACAGCTCGCGGGTTTGCTACGCCTTGGCGTGGGCGCCATCAAGGTGGATTTCGGCGAGGCCGCGCCCCTGCACGGCGTGTACGCCTCGGGCAAGACGGGTTATGTGGAACACAACCTGTACCCGCTCCGTTACAACAAGGCCGCCGCGGAGGTCACGAAGCGGGTCACGGGCGAGAACATCATCTGGGCCAGAAGCGCGTGGGCGGGCAGTCAGCGCTACCCGATCCATTGGGGCGGGGACGCCGAGGACACCTTCAGCGCCATGGCGGCCACCTTGCGCTCGGGATTGTCCTTCGGCCTTTGCGGCTTCTCGTTTTGGAGCCATGACATCGGGGGGTTCGTCCATCCAGCGACCAAGGAACTCTATCGTCGCTGGCTTCCTTTCGGCATGCTGACCTCGCACAGCCGCTGTCACGGCGTGCCGCCTCGGGAACCGTGGGTGTACGGACGGGAGTTCACCGACGAGTTCCGCAAGGGCGTCGAGATGAAATACGCCCTCATGCCTTACGTGTTGGCCCAGGCCGAGGCGTGCTCCCGGACGGGGCACCCCATGACGCGAGCCCTATTCTTCGAGCACCCCGAGGACCCCACGTGCTGGCTCATCGAGGACGAGTACTTCTTCGGAAGCGACATCCTGGTGGCGCCGTTGTTCGAGGTGTCCGATCGCCGACGCTTGTACCTCCCGCCGGGGGCCTGGTTCGACTACCAGACCGGCGAGAAACACCTGGGAGGGAGATGGCTCACGCTCAAGGCCGGGGAGATTCCCTGCGTGATCCTGGTTCGCGACGGGGCCGTCTTGCCGAGACTGAAACCCGCCCAGTCCACGG
>CAZSKE010000014.1:11378-14689 GCA_964607325.1 uncultured bacterium
GCTTTCCTCGACTGGACCCGTTTGGAACTCAAGGTGTTCAGCTCCCACGACGAGGCCCGCGGGACCCTGCGCCTGCCTACGGACGGCGTCATTCGGGAGCTTCGCCTGAGACGCCATGGCGCCGCTTTTCACCTCGCGCCGGGTTCCATCCCGAAGGGGATAAAGGTTACAATTAGTTAAAGGCGACGGTCGGCCGTTGGCCGTCGGCGGGCGGCTGTGGGAGCCGTCTTGAAGCCGACCGCCGACCGAAAAAGGATCCCGAAATGCGCAAGGTGCTAGTCCTTCACGGTCCCAACTTGAATCTGTTGGGCGAACGCGAGCCGGAGGTGTACGGCCGTTTCACGCTCGAGGAGATCAACCACGACCTTGAGGAGCGCGCGAAAAAGCTCGGGGTTGAAATCAAGATGGTGCAGTCCAACCACGAGGGGGAACTGGTGGAAGCCATCCAGAATTCCCGCAACTGGGCCGACGTTCTCGTCATCAATCCCGCCGCGTACACCCACACCTCGGTGGCCATCCGGGACGCCCTGGCCGCCGTGAAGGTGCCCGCGATCGAGGTGCACTTGTCCAACACGGCCGCCCGCGAGGGTTTCCGCCAAGCCTCCCACGTGTCCCCCGTGGCGGTGGGGATCATCCAGGGTTTCGGGAAATGGAGCTACTTATTGGCCTTGGACGCCGCCGCGTCGTTGCCGATCTCCAAATAACGACTGGCGGTTTTCGCCCTCGCCCCGCGCTCTTTCCCCGTGAGGGAGAGGGCGGATGTCTTTGACGGTTCCTCGCGCCTCCTTCCTCTTTCCTCATCGGCTTTAACCATCCGCGAACGCCCTCCGTGGCCCTTTTTTGATGTGCCCATGGGGTCGCGCGCCCTTGTTACAATAGCGCCGTGAAACACGCGCGCCTCCAGCCGATTCCGTCCGAACTTGTCGCCGAGTTCGCTCTCGCCTCCGGCTGGTGTTGGCTTGTCTCGCGCCCTTCCTTGTCCGATCCCCGCTCGCTTTCCCTGGCCTTGTGCTTGGGACTTGTTCTCTTGTTTTTGCGCCCGCCCGAGCGGGATCTTTTCGCCGCGCTCGGGCCTTGGGCGGCGGGACTGCTCTTGTTTTGTTTCCTGAGCGCGGCTTGGTCCCTGAATCCCGGTCTCAGTCTCCAGTCGGCGGCCTATCCGGCGCTCGCGGTGGTCCTCTGGGGAACGACGCGAAGCCTGCCCTCGAGTGTCCGCGAAAGGCTATTGCGTTATACGCTGGCCGGCGCCGCCGCTTCCGCGTTGTTGGGCGTCGCGCAATGGCTGTGGGGATTCGATTGGATCTACGAGCGCCTGCGCGATTTTCCCTCGGCGGATTACGAGGCCTTGCGCGGCGCGGCTGGGATCAAACGCGCCTTCGGTCTTCTCGTCACGCCGGGAGCGCAGGCCGCCCTCCTGTTGCTCACCCTTCCCCTCGCCTGCCACTTGGCCTGGAAGTCGGCGGGCGCGACCCGCTGGGTTTACGGGTTCACGGCCGGGGCGTTGACCTTCGGGTTGCTGGCCGCCCAGAGCGCGGGGGCCTGGGTCTCGTTGGCCGCCGCGCTGGTCGTGGGGGGCGTCTTGAGCGGCGACAAGAAGCTTCGCGCGGCGGCCTGGACCGTGGCGGGTGTGGGAGCGGTCCTGGTGGTTTTGCGCGGTTGGAGCCATTGGTCCCACGCCTCGCTCGGCAACCGGCTTCTACTCTGGGATCGAGCCTTCGAATTGGGAATGTCCCGATGGGGATGGGGCGCGGGCGCTGGTTGTTTCGAGGAGGCGTATCAGCGGGCGGGATATCCGTTGGCGACGGGAGCCCGATTCGCCCACAACCTTCCTCTCCAGATTTTTTCGGAATTAGGATTTCCGGGGTTGATCCTCTCAGCCGCGGCCGCGGTTTCCGTCCTGAGGCGCGTCGGGAAGGCTTGGGCGTCCCCGGTCGGATTGGGTGTCCTGGGCGTTCTTGTGTACTCCCTCTTCGACCTGCCTTTCGTCATGCCGGAAATCCTCGTGGCCGTAGCCCTTTGGGCGGGCTGTTTGGAAATGCGGCCCACGCGGTGGGAACCGTCGGTCCCCGCCGTTTCGGACAAAGCCCAGGAGATCCTTCTGCTTCTGGCCGTCATCGTCTATGGTTTGACGCCGCCCTTCCGACCCGTCAACCTGGGGTTGGCGGCTTGCGTTCTTACCGCGTGGGCGGCCGGGAGACGAGCTTGCGCGGGGCCGCTTCATCCCTGGTTCGCCCTCACGGCGGTTTACTTCGTCGGTCGCGGCTTGTTCGGGCCCTCTAGCCTGGGTTGCGCATGGTTCCTGACGGCCCTGTTCCTGGCGGCCGTGTTTTTCCTCGGCGCGCGCTCGCAGGACGACCCGACGGGATTTCTCCTGCGATTCTCCAGGATCGGCTTGATTTGGGCGGTGTTCGAATGGGTCCACCTCGCGAGGGACCCCCAACTTCATTCCATCGGGTTCTTCGCCCAGCCCAAACACTTGGCTTCCTTCCTGGCCGTCCTGATCATCCTGGAATGGACCCGGTCGAAAACCACGGTGTGGAGGAACGTCTCCCTCGCCCTCTCGGCCGCGACGATACTCGCCTTTCGCGCCACCGGGGCCTTGGCCGCCCTCGCGGCGGGATTGGCGGCCTGGATCCTTTCGGGCGAGCGTCGGCGGGGTCGTTGGGTTCTGTTAGTGGTGGCTTTCGCGCTCCTGGGATCCCTGTTCTGGCGGTTCACGGGGAACCACCAGTCCACGCCTTGGGGAAGGATCCAGATGTGGAAGGCCGCGGTGGCCGTGTGGGAACAATCCCCCTGGGTGGGAGCGGGCCCAGGTTCCTATGGCGGGCTTTTCCACCGTTTCCAGGAGCCCCAAACCGGCAAGGCCACCCGGTACCTGATGGACCCCCAACGGGCTCATAACGAATGGCTGGAGGGCCTGGCATCCTTCGGTGTCGTGGGTTTGGTTTTGTTCGTGGGCGTGTTATGGCTGGCCTGGAGACGCTCTCGCCGCGAGGATACCCGGGCTGTTTGGGCCGCCTCCGGCGTGAACGCTTTTTTCGATTTCATTTGGCACACCCCGGTCCTGGCTTGGCAGGTTTTGGCGGCGGCGGTCGAGCCGTCCGAGGCGCGAGAGAAAAAACAGTTTTCCTGGGCGAACGCGTTTTTGGCCCTGGGACTCTCGATCGGCGTTTGGGGAGCCGCGGCTTTTTCGCCCGCGCTTCTCGAAAAGGCCTCCAAGGCCCAGGCTGAAAAAAGGTATCCCGAGGCTCTTCGCGGTTATCAGGCCGCTGAGCGCCTGGCCGCTTGGGACTATCGTAAAACACTGGAGA
>CAZSKE010000015.1:0-9873 GCA_964607325.1 uncultured bacterium
ATTCACGGCTGTAAACAAGCGGTGGCCTCTCCCCGTAAAACGAGTCTCCCAAGTGGGAACTCTGGTGCGTGTACTCGAGACGCGCGGCGACTATCTTGTATCGCCCGGGATCGGACTTCGACTGGATGGCCCTTCGCGTGGAAAAATACGTCCCATACATCCAATCGTTGTCGCGCAAAAGAAAAGACCGGCTCGCCTGTTCCAATCGCGCGAAACCGCATCCCAGGACCCCCCAAGCCCAATGTCGGGATTCGGAGTAAAAAGGCCTGCCATAAAGCGGCGCTTTCCGGTCCGTGGGGGATTGCACAATATCCAGTACCTCGCCGGCGGAGACCTCCCACCGGCCGTGGGAAGTCCATCGTTCAAAACTGATTCGGGGTTCCCGCGGATCGGCCAACAGCGGGCGGAACAAGGGGGACGACGGCAGGAATTCCCAGACGTTCTCCTGCGAGCGCCCCGTCAAAACGCCCGCCGATAACAAAAAAACAAATAGATACCCCGCGGCGAATATCACCCTCCGACCCATCCTAAGCGCCACATCGCCTGAGCGGATCATTTTTGGGATAAAACCCGCTCGTAGGCCGCGATCATTTTTCGCGCCATGGCTTCCGCCGACCATCGGGCGGCCTCGGGCCGTGTCTCGCTTTTTTTCAGCGCGTAGAACTCCCGGTCGGTCAGCATGCGCCGAACAGCGGCCGCGAACTCATCCTCATCGAGTTCCGTCAACACGCCGCCTCGCTGACCCGCCATCACGTCCTTGACCCCCATTCGGTTCACCGCCACCACGGGCACCCCGGCCGCCATGGCCTCGGTCACGACCAGCCCCTGGGTCTCGGTCACGGAAGCGAACACGAACAAGTCGCAGGCCGTGTAGCAATTCTTCCATTCCGTCCCGCTCATGTATCCCAGGAAATGCACCTTGTCACCGATGCCGCCCTCCTGGGCCATTTTGCGCAATTTTTCCTTGTCGGCGCCCTCGCCCGCGATCAACAAGTGGGCTTCCGGGATTTCAGGCGACAGCCGCATCAGGACCCGGATGAGAAACCCGATGTTCTTCTCGCCCGAGACTCGCCCCATGAACAACAACAGTTTCATTTTTTCGTCGAATCCGTGGGTCTTCCGGAAAAGCGCCGGGTCGGCGCCCTCGAATCGAGAAAGGTTGATGCCCGTGGGAATCGCCTCCATGGGCGTTCGAGTCATCCCGTAACTTTCCAAAACCCGTTTCATCTCGTGGGATGGGGTGACGATGAGGTCGCATCGGTTGCAATACCTGCGGCTCACGATTTTGGTGAGCCAAACCATGAGGCCTTTGGGGATCCACGGCAGATAGAACTCCACATAAGCCGTGAAAAGCGTGTGGTACGTATGCACCACTTTGGCGCCGGAATCCTTGGCCCAATCCACCGCGGGTCCACCCAGGGTGAAAGGGGTCTGGGTGTGCACAATGTCGAAGTGGTAGTTCTTGAACTGCTTGATCAGCTCCTTGCCGCGCCGGGGATCGCCCAAGCGGTCCTCGGGATCGAAAAACAAGTACCAGGAAGGAAACCGGTGGATGCGGGGATTGTCGTCCACATAGTCCGGAAAAGCCGGCGCGTAAAGGTGCACGTCGTGGCCGAGTTTCTGGAACTCCTCGAAAAAAACGCGCGTGGAAGCCGCCACGCCGTTAATGCGAGGGTAATACGTGTCGGTGACGAGCGCGATTTTCAACTTCCCCCCGTTCCCTCGCCACGAAAAACCGAGCCGAGCGCTGAGTTATTTTTTTGCGTCCTGTTAGGTTTCCAGACCGTCTTCAGGCTCCTGAAACGTCCCGCAAGGCCAGCACTTCCTCCAACGAAGGCGGGTCCAACGCCACCGGTTGCCTCCGGCACGCGCAGGCGGCGGCCGCCGCGGCGAATTTCACGGTGTCCTCGTCGCCCCAACCCATGAACAGCCCATACAGGATCCCGGCCCGGAAAGTATCACCCGCCCCCAGGGTTCCGCGCGTTTCCACCCGATAAGGGGTGAAGGTCCGAACCGCGCCCTTCGGACGGGCGTACCAAAGGTCCTGGACCCCGAACGTGAACACCGTCAGACCGCGGGACTTGGCGCGATAACGTTCGAACAAACTCTCGGGTTTTTCCTCCGGATACTCCCGTTCAAGATACTCCCGGGACACCACGATGGCCGCCGCCCCCCGATGCTCCGCGGAATCGGGGGCGCAGTCGATCACCACGTAGGATTTCTGCGATTCCCCGCAAAGAGCCGCCGCCGTCAGGGAGGAATTACCGAAAAACGGGTCCACGAGGGCCCAGCGGGATGATTTGATGGTTTTCTCGTCGGGTTCAGACCAACGCGCCGAACCGTCGAACAGGAGGCCGCGGAAATGACCGAAGACCGTCCTGGAGGAGTCGTCCACGAGAACCATATCCTCCCATCCATCGAAATCCGAGTCGTAGCGAAGGCCGGACACGTCGACACCTGAACGCCCAAACGCCTCCGTCAGGGGACCCCGAGTTTGGCGACCCAGATGGGGCCCCCCCAATTTCACCTTGAGGCCCCAACGCGACAGGACGATCGCCGCGTTGCCCGCTTCCCCGCCCGGGCAACGGAACGTCTTTCGGATCTCCTGGTAAGTGTCGCGCTCGGGGTAAGGCCCCTCCAATTCATGGATGGTCGAAAGGACCGTCATGCCGTAAGCATAGACGTCCGGGACGGTCACGGCGCGCAAAGCGCCCACTCGGCGTCCGCCTGCCTTTTCAACTCTTCCCGCACGCGGTCCTTCGGCGCCTTGACGGGTTCCTTCTCGCGGCGCCTTTTTACCTCGATCAAACCTTCCTTCAACCCACGGGATCCGACCCGCACCGACAAGGGGAGACCCAGCAGGTCCGCGTCCTTGAACTTGAACCCGGCGGAAACGGCGTCGCGATCGTCATAGAGCACCTCATAGCCATCCCGGGTCAACTCCTCGTAAAGCCTGTCCGCCTCGGCCGCGACGTCCTTTTCGGCGGGGTTCAAGCATAAGAGGTGCACCTGGTAGGGGGCGATGGAGATGGGCCAGAGGATGCCGTTCGCGTCGTGGTTCTGCTCGAGCGCGGCGCCCACCGTGCGCGTGACGCCGATACCGTAGCATCCCATCACGCACTCCACGTCCTTCCCTTTTTCGTCGAGGTAGGTGCATTTCATGGACTTGGAGTATTTGGTGCCCAGCTTAAAGGTCTGCCCCACCTCGATGCCGCGCACGATCTTCAGGGGCTTTCCGCATTTGGGACAACCCTCCCCCTCGCGCACGCTTCGGAAGTCGTTGAACCAGGGGGGGGCGCAGTCCCGGGCGATCTCCACGTGGATGAGATGCTGGTCCTTCGTGAGGGCTCCGGTGACGTAGTCGTGGCCGTCCTTCAAGGCGTTGTCCGCCAGGATCTTCACGTTCTTCAGGCCCACGGGCCCCGCGAAGCCGACGGGCGCGCCCGTCACCTCCATTACCTGCTCGGCCGTGGCGAGAACCAGTTCACCGGCCTTGAGGGCGTTCTTCACCTTCGTTTCGTTCACCTCGTGGTCGCCTCGCACCAGAACCACCACGGGCTTTCCATCCGCGATGAAAACAAGGGTCTTGATGAACTGGGCCGGGGGCAATGAAAGCAGGGCGCCCACATCCTCGACGGTGTATTTCCCCGGCGTGTCCACGGGGACGCAGGGCTGGGTCGTCGCCGAGGCGACCGCGGCCGGGGCGGGAACGCCCGTGGCTTTTTCCATGTTGGCCGCGTATGAGCAGGCGCCGCACCAAGCGATGGCACATTCACCGGTTTCGGCCATGACCATGAATTCGTGCGTGAAGCTTCCGCCGATGAGGCCCGAATCGGCCTCGACGGGAGAGGAAATCAGCCCGCAACGCTTGAAGATACGCTTGTAGGCCTCGACCATGATCCAATAAGTCTTGTCCGCGGCCGCGTCGTCCACGTCGAAGGAATAGCCGTCCTTCATGATGAATTCGCGGCTCCGCATGACACCGAACCGGGGGCGGACCTCGTCGCGAAACTTCGTGGCGATCTGGTACAGGTTCTGGGGAAGCTGTTTGTAACTCCTCACCTCGCGTCGCACCAAGTCGGTGATGACTTCCTCGTGCGTGGGGCCCAGGGCGTATTCCCGCTCGTGGCGGTCCTTCAGTCGCATGAGCTCCTGGCCGTACTTCTGCCAACGACCTGTCTCCTGCCAGAGTTCCGCGGGGGTCATGATGGGAAGCAGGACTTCCTGGGCGCCGGAACGAGTCATTTCCTCGCGGATAATGGCTTCCACCTTTCGGATGGAGCGGACCCCGAGCGGCAGGTGCTCATAGATCCCCGAGGCCACCTTGCGGAGAAGCCCCGAGCGCACCATGAGCTGGTGGGATGGAATTTCGGCTTCCTGGGGGACTTCCTTGACGGTGGGGAGCAGGGCCTTCGAGACGCGCATGGTCTTTTCGTATCCTCGGGATGGGCATTTAACGCCTGAATTTCCGGGGTATTGTAACAGCAAAACCGCACTCGATGGATAGGTCTTGCCGGGCGGTCTATTCAAGGGTTGCTTGGCGGAACCCCGATCTTGATGTTCCGGATTGGAACATCAAGTCGCCTTTGATCCGAAACTATAGATTTTTCTCATACAACCGGACCGTCCACCCATTCATCGAAGCAACAGCTGAACCTATCCCCGGTTACGGTTTCTTCCCCACCGGAAGTACGGCCAAAACCTCTTCAGACGCGGGCAAGCCGAGGGCCTTGCGCGCCCTCATCGGGTTGAACCCCCCCACGAACGTGCTTCCCAACCCCATCGCCTCCGCCTGGAGGAAAAACCCCTGCGCGGATAGGCCGGCTTCGGTCGCCATGAACTGCATCCGGCGATCCTTCATTTTGGACATCCGCTCGATGGATCCAGACAAGATGAAGATGCAGGGCGCCTGGGCGATCCAACCCTGCCCGACGGCTTTTTTCACGAACTCGGAACGCTGGTCCCCTGGCGAGACCCGTTCCAATCGGTGACCAACCGGAAGGTAACGATAGAATCCGGGAACGAGGTCCTTGACGTCTCCCGCGATCACGTAAAGCTCCAGCGGATAGGAGGCCAAGGCCGACGGCGCCGTGCGGTGGCCTTTGCCGTCGGTGACCCCCTGGGCGGCCCAGCAGAGTTGGCCGACCTCCGCGAGAGAAAGCGGCTTTTGCGCTGGTTTACGAAGCGAACGTCGGCCTTTCAGCGCCTTTTCGACCGAGACTTTTCCGTCCATCCTGGGTTGGGGCAGGGCCACGACGGCCTCATCGGCCGGTTGGACGGACCCGGCCCAAACAGCTGGAACAAACAACAGAAGCGCGAGGAGGGCTCGAACGGGTTTCATGGATTTCCTTTTATCCTTGCAGTTTTTTCCCTCTCCCTCGAGGGAGAGGGGCCGGGCGAGGGTGACTTCAACAAACATCCGCGAATCGTTTCCATAACACCCTCAAGATTGGAAAACACCTCATTGTCCCAAAACCGAATCACCTTGAATCCGAGCTTTACCAAGTAAGCCGTCCTCACTGAATCCTCGTTTTGTCTTTCGGCATGTTGGCCACCATCGAGTTCAACAATCAGTTTATTTTCAAGACAACAGAAATCCTCAAAATAGGGACCCACTGGATGCTGGCGCCTGAATTTAAAGTCCAGAAGCCTTCCGGATCGCAGTTGCGCCCAAAGCCGTCTTTCAGCATCGGTTTGTTTCTTTCGTAGGGTACGGGCAAATGTTTCTACAGCATGGCGGACCATGTTTGAAGTCCCCCTCACCCACCCCTCTCCCCGGTGGGGCGAGGGAGCTTCTCCCTTTAATCCGTCTTCTTCAAGGCTTCACCCTCTCCATCGAGGGAGAGGAGAAAGGTGAGGGTGCCTTGAGGATATTATCATCCCCCTTAACCCCGCCCCTGTCGCCCTGAGCCTGTTGAAGGGCTTCCCCACGGGAGAGGGTTCTCCGGGGAACGCGCTTGAATCAGACCTGCCTCCGCCTAATCTCCTCCAGCAACCGGGGCACGAGTTCTTCCTCCTTGAGTCTCTCCTTCACCACGCCCTTCTCGATCAGGACGCCGTGGCCCTTCTCGGCGCAGATGCCGATGTCGGCCTCGGCGCCCTCCCCTAGGCCGTTCACCACGCAGCCCATCACGGCCACCTTCAGGGGGGTTTTCAGATTGAGCGTGGCGGCTTCCACTTGGTCGACCATCCGCTCGAGGTCCACGTGGCAGCGGCCGCAGGTGGGGCAGGCCACGATTTCCACGCCTTCGCGCCGGAATCCCATGCTCCTCAAAAGGTGGATCGCCACCTTGATCTCCTCCACCGGGTCCCCGGTCAAGGAAACCCGGATGGTGTCGCCGATCCCGTCAGACAACACGGCCCCGATGCCCGCCGCGCTCTTGGTGACGCCCTGCGACTTGGTTCCGGCCTCGGTGACCCCCACGTGGAACGGGTAATCGCATTTTTGGGCCAGCAAGCGGTAGGACCGGATCATGGTGGGAACGTGGGAACTCTTCACCGAGATCACCAGGTCACGGTAATCCAGGGATTCGATGAAATGAATGTGGCGCAGGGCCGATTCCACAATCGCTTCCGGGGTGGGATGCCCGTATTTCTCGAGCAGGTCCTTCTCGAGGGATCCCGAATTGACCCCCACGCGCATGGCCACATGGTGTTTCTTGCATTTCTCCACCACCTGGGCCAAGCGGTCCATCCCCCCGATATTGCCCGGATTGACGCGGATCTTGTCGGCGCCCTCGTCCACGGCCGCCAGGGCATTCTGATAAGCGAAGTGGATGTCGGCGATGAGGGGAACCCGCATCTTGGCCTTGAGTTTGGAGAGGGCCCGGATGGATTTCTGGTTTTCGACCGTCACCCGGATTAGCTCGCACCCGGCGTCCTCGAGGCGGCGGATCTGGTCCAACGTGGCGTCCACATCGTGCGTGAACGTGTTGGTCATGGACTGGATGGAAACGGGCGCTCCGCCGCCAATCCGCACCTTGCCGACCATGACGGGACGGGTCTTGCGGCGTTCGATGGGAGGATGGGATTCGGCCACGGATGCCTCGCTTGCGGCGGATGGCGGTCATTATCCGGGTCGGCCACCGCCGAAGCAAGGCCTGCTCAAGACAAAACACCGGCGACCTTGGGTTTACACGAATACCCAAAATTCTCGTTGAAAAACGGCGCCAGCGTGTTTTTCGCGGATAATGGCACGGCAATGTTAAAAACGGTTTAGCCCCCAGGAAACTCGCCGAATGAAACACACTTCCATCCTCATCCTAACCGCGGGCAGTCTGGGAGACGCCGTCTTGACCCTGCCCACCTTGCAAGCGCTCGCCACCTCGGGTTTCGTGACCGTGGCCGGGACCGCCCCTTATCTCGACCTGGGAGCGGATCTTCTCGGCGTGGAACGTGTGATTCCCTTGGGCGTCATCCTTGGATCGGGTGCGCCAACAGGAAAATTCGAAGAAGCTTTCGTTTTTCTCAAGGAGGACGCCGCGCTCATCGCGAACCGTCTGGAAACGGGCGACTTCCCGATTCGGGTTCCTCCCGTTTCCTTTCAAACGTTCCTGAACACCTCGCGTAGCGCCCGTTTTTTCTGGAACGCCGTCGTGGAGCAAGTCCGGCCCGGATTGCTTTTTCCCGATCGTCCCTCCCTTCACATTCCCCAGGAGGTTCGCGTCAACGCCGAGGCCTTTTTACGGTCACTCGATATGACAAGTCCCCTGGTGGTGCATCCTGGAAGCGGCGGCCGCGCCAAGAACGCTCCCCTGTCCTTCTTCCGGCAAGCCGCGGACAAGACCCGGAAAAACCCGGTGCTGGTGACCTGGGGTGAAGCGGAAGAAAACCGCCTAGCCGATATACGCGAAGCCTTCGGGGGCTTGGGCCATGTCCGGTTCCTGGAACGGCCGCTTCCTTTGAGGGACCTGGCGGCCGTTTTGTCCCTGTCCCGAGGCTACCTGGGATGCGATAGCGGCGTCACCCATCTTGCCGCGGCCGCGGGAGCGAAGGTCATGGCCATTTTCGGGCCCACCGATTCGCGCGTCTGGGCGCCTCCAGGGATTGATGTTTTAAACGCGGGATCGGATTTCTCGTTGCTCGGCGAGGTGGATTTCAACACGCCACTGGAGGCCTGGCTGGAATCGCTATAAACGCCCGGATAACCCGTTTGAACCGGGGGGTACGCGAGGAAATATCTTTAAGTGAAGGATTCGCTTTTCGCCACTATCCACTCGCTTCGTGGGTCATCACCCGATTGCGCCCGGCTTTCTTGGCGCGGTAGAGACAGGCGTCTGATTTCTCCAACAACTCCTCGGCGCAAAGTGCGTCTCGCGGAAAGGACGCCGCTCCGATGGAGATGGTCACGCTTTCTCCCGCTTTTCTCATTTCCTCGAGGGGAGGAAGGGAGGACGCGATCTGGTGCACCAAGCGCTGGGCCACCGTGAGGGCGTCCCGGGGGTTCGTCTCAGGCAGGATGACGGCGAACTCCTCGCCGCCGATGCGGCACACCGTATCGATGTTCCGAACCCCGTTGCGAAGCATGCCCGCAACGTATTTCAACACCTCGTCCCCCGCCGGATGTCCGTAATGATCGTTCACCTTCTTGAAATGATCGATGTCGGCGTACAACAAACCACACTCGCGCTCGTAGCGCTGGCATCGCAGGATCTCCCGGGGCAAGGCCTGGTCGAACCAACGACGATTGTGCAGGCCCGTCATGTCATCGGTCACGCTGAGGGTCTTGATCCTCTCGTGCAGACGGGCGGATTCGAGGGCCAATCCTGTTTGAGTCGCGAAATTAACGAGCGAGTCAATGTCGGATTTCCGAAGGCGCCGTTGCGTGAAAAGGTTGTCCACGGCCAGAACGCCCAGTATTTTTCCCGGGCGGACCATCAGGGGGATATTGGCGTTGCAGTTCACGCCGTGGGCGAGGTTGCCCTTGGCGCCTGGCATGCGCTTGAGGATGTTGTTGGAGAAGAAGAAATCGCGGTAACCATTGTAAATGTCCGAGAGGACCGAAAACCCGCGTTTGGGCGAGAGGGGGTGGCGGTTGTGCTCGTCGGCGCCCAGGGCGATGTGGCCCTTCTCGTCGAGACCGATCGCCCGTTCGAGACACTTCCCCTCGGCGTCCGGCAGGAACAACCCGGCGCGGTCGTAACCCAATCCCTTGGTCACCGACCTCACGATCAATTTGAGAAGATCTTCCTGTGAGATATCCTGACGCATGCCCTCCATGACCTGGTGGAACATGGCCACTTCCTGGCGGAGCAGCCATTTCTCGCGCTGGATTTTCGTGATAACATTCGGCGTTTTCCGCTTGGGCATCGCCTGACCTCCCGCGCCGGGACATTCCAAGACATACTTAACCACCCGATTAGTATGACCTTTCGAGCGGCTGTTCCGAATATATTAATATTTAAAACGGGATTTTCATGCCGGCTTTTTTCGGCGTGGGTGGACGATTAACCCGCGCCCTATGGGGTTCCCGGAACCGGGAGGTTCCTCCCGAGGCGCCAAAGAGGTTCGAGGAGGAAAACACCGGGACTAAGGCGCTCGATTCTTGAACTCCATGAACATGCCCCAGAAGTCGTTGAATACCGCCAGGGCCATCAAGGCGACCACGAAAACGAAACCCACCTGTTGGTAGGACAATTGGAACTTGACCGGCATGGGTTTTCGTCGAATTCCTTCCATGACGCACAGAACGATCTGGCCGCCGTCCACCACGGGGATCGGCAGAAGGTTCATGAGGCACAGGATGAGCGAAATAAACGCCACGATACTCAGGAATTCCGTTATTCCGACCGTCGCTTGTTGGTACATAGTGCGAAGGATGGTGACGGGACCCGCGATATTGTCCTTCAGCGAGATTTTTCCTGTCGCCAATTT
>CAZSKE010000015.1:9883-13769 GCA_964607325.1 uncultured bacterium
GTCCCGCCTTGTCGGCGGTTTCCGCGAAAGCCGTCGTGACCGCCTGTCCAAAAGGCATCCGGTCGATCTCATAACGTGACGGAACGCTGGGACCGATACCCACGGCCTTGTAAAATCCGTTGTCCACGCGCAACAAGGAAAAAGTCAGCGGCTTGCCCGCGCGGTCCACTTCCATCGTGACCGCCTCTGTTTCGGCGCCGCGTATCCTGCCGGCCAATTCATTCCACTCCGAGACCTTGGCGCCGTTGACCGACAGAACTCGGTCCCCGGATCGGAGGCCGGCTTTACGGGCCGGGGTCATCAAATGGACTTCCCCGATCACGGGCGGGAGGGACGGGGAAAACCCGATATCCGGGTTTTTGGGGTCCAACTCCCCCGAAAGGGCCAGGTCGATCGGGCGCCCATCGCGTTCAATCGTAAAAACGGTCTTTTCGATGTGGTGTTCCTTGACGGCCGGGCGAAGGCGTTCAATGACGTCGTTGTAGGTCTTCACCTCGTCCTTGTTCACGCGCAAGATGCGATCGTTGGTTTTGAACCCGGCCTGCGCGGCCAGGGTTTTTTCCGGAACGTAACCCAGCACCGGATCCACGAGGTATCGTTTCTCGCCGATCATGAGCGCCACGGCGATGAGGACCACGGCGGAGACGTAATTCATGCCGGGGCCCGCCAGGAATATCACCACGCGTTTCCACCATGCGGCGAACAGGAATTCCCCGGGCCGCGGCGGTTTCTCGTACATCTTCTCCGCCGATTCGCCGGACAAGTCCCCTCCGGCGGGCTTGCAATAGCCCCCCAGCGGTATGGCCTGGATCGCGTACTCGGTTTCGCCGAACTTCCTGGACCACAAGGTAGGCCCGAAACCCAGCGCGAATTTCTCGACACCAACGCCGAAAATCCGGCAAGCGATGAAGTGTCCCCACTCATGGATGGCGATCATGAACCCGAAGGCCAAGACCACCTGAAGGATGAACCAAAGCGTCATTTTGAAACCCTCTTAAAAGTTGGTTGAAACGCCTCGTAATTCCCGAAGCCCTCGTCTTCCGTGGCGAAATCCCTCTCCGTTGTTCCTAACACATCGACGTGGCGGTTTCACGCGCCCATAAGTCCGCCGCCATTATTGCCGAGAGGCCGCCGTTTTTAACGCTCCGGTGACGCGAAAGAACCCGCTCGATGACTCGCGGTATGCCCGTAAAGAGGAGTTTTCCAGCCAAAAAAGCGGAAACGGCCGCTTCATTGGCCGCGTTCAACACCGCCGGGGCCGTCCCCCCCTTCCGTCCAGCCGCGTAGGCCAATTCGACGCAAGGGAATTTCTTCCGGTCCGGGATATGAAAATGAAGCCCCTGGAGCCGCGTCAAGTCCAACCGGGCCACCGGCGATACGGCCCTGCGGGGCCAAGTCAAAGCATATTGGATGGGGATCTGCATGTCCGTGGTTCCCAACTGGGCTAGCACCGACCCGTCCACGAATTCCACCATCGAGTGCACGATGGATTCCGGATGCACCACGACGCCGATTTTTCCGAAGGGGGCCCCGAAAAGATAGTGGGCCTCGATAACCTCGAGCCCCTTGTTCATGAGCGTGGCCGAATCAATGGTGATCTTGGGGCCCATGCGCCAAGTGGGATGCCGCAAGGCCTCCCCCACGGTGATGTGCTTGAAGGAGCAACGCGGCCGTTCCCGAAAAGGCCCGCCCGAAGCCGTCAGGAGAATCCGGTGGATTTCCTCGGATCGGCCATGTCCCTCCAGGCACTGAAACACCGCGCAATGCTCGGAATCAATGGGGAGAATCCGAGCCCCGCTTTTCACGGCGGCGGCCGTCATGACCTCGCCGGCCATGACCAAGGTTTCCTTGTTGGCCAAGCCGATGTCCAAACCGGCTTTCACCGCCGCGTAGGTTGGCGCCAATCCCGCCGCACCCACGATCGCCGACACCACCAGGGAGGCGCCGCTGTCCGTGGAGACCTCCACCAACCCCTCGGCGCCGCCCACCAGGCGGGTGGGAACGCCCCGAACGAGGCGGCGAAGCTCGGGGATCAGGGATTCATCGGCCAAGGCCGCGACACGGGGACGGAATTCGCGGATTTGACCCGCCAAGCGGCGGACATTCCGCCGCGCGGCCAAACCCGTCACCCGGAAATTGCGAGACAGTTTGCGAACCACTTGAAGGGTGGAGACGCCGATGGAGCCGGTGGAACCCAGGATGGCGATGTTTTTGGAGGTCATTTCACCATCTTACCCGTATTCCCGGCGGGTGGCACGAGGACGGAGGAAGCGCCGCCGAAGGCCAGGACCCGCCCACTCAGACGTTCTCAAGCAGATCCTTCGCCATCCGCTTCGCGGCCTCCTCCGGATGACAGACACGGTTATAACCGCCGAACGACTGCCTCGAACACAAAATTCAATCCTTTTTTTCCTTATCGGAAGGCTCGTACTCGGCGTCCACCGGGCCTTCCTTCTTGGGTTCCGCGCCGCCATCCGCGGGGGCCGCGCCCGGGGCTCCCGTCCCGGCGCCCGCTGCGGCTTTTTCCTGGGCGGCCTTGTACATGACCTCCCCCAGCTTATAAGCGGCCTGCGCCAATTCCTCGGTGGCTTTTTTAACAGCTTCCACATCGTCCCCGCCCTGTATCTTGCGAAGCGCCTCGAGTTTTTCCTCGATGTTCTTTTTCGTTTCGGCGTCCACCTTGTCCCCGTATTCCTTGAGGGATTTTTCGGTGGAATAAACGAGCGTCTCGGCTTGGTTCCTCGCCTCGGCCTTCTCGCGCCGCTTCTTGTCCTCTTCCGCGTGGGCCTCGGCGTCCTTCTGCATCCGCTTGATCTCATCGTCGTTCAAGCCCGAGGAAGGCGTGATGCGAATGGATTGTTCCTTGCCCGTCCCCAAATCCTTCGCCGCGACATGCAAGATGCCGTTGGCGTCGATGTTGAAGGTCACCTCGATCTGCGGCACTCCCCGGGGCGCCGGGGGAATACCCACGAGGTCGAACTTGCCCAGGGAACGGTTGTCGGAAGCCATCTCGCGCTCACCCTGGAGAACGTGGATCGTCACCGAAGGTTGCCCGTCGGCGGCCGTCGAGAACACCTGGCTTTTCTTCACAGGAATGGTGGTGTTCCGGTCGATCAGGCGCGTCATGACGGACCCGAGCGTTTCGACGCCCAGCGAAAGCGGCGTCACGTCGAGGAGGAGGATATCCTTGACGTCGCCCTTCAGCACCCCGCCCTGGATGGCGGCCCCGATGGCCACCACCTCGTCGGGGTTCACCCCTTGATGGGGTTCCTTCTGGAAGAATTCCTTAACAATCTTGTGCACGAGCGGCATGCGGATCATCCCGCCGACCAGCACCACCTCGTTGATATCGGACACGCTCAAGGACGCGTCCTTCAGCGCCTTGCGACAGGGTTCCAGCGTTTTCTCGACCAAGTCCCCCACGATTTTTTCGAGCTGGGCGCGGGTCATGCGCACATTCAAGTGCTTCGGACCCGCGGCGTCCGCGGTGATGAACGGCAAGTTGATCTCGGTTTCCTGGGTGGTCGAGAGGTCAATCTTGGCCTTCTCCGCGGCGTCCTTGAGACGTTGAAGCGCCATGCGGTCGCCCTTGAGGTCGACGCCGTTCTCCTTCTTGAAATCCTCGGCGAGCCACTGGATGATCCGCTGATCGAAATCGTCCCCGCCAAGATGCGTGTCTCCGTTGGTGGACTTGACCTCGAACACCCCGTCGCCGATTTCAAGGATGGAGATATCGAAGGTGCCTCCGCCCAGGTCGTAAACCGCGATCTTCTCGTTTTTCTTCTTATCCAAGCCGTAAGCCAAAGCGGCGGCCGTGGGCTCGTTGATGATCCTCAAGACCTCGAGGCCCGCGATGCGCCCCGCGTCCTTGGTGGCCTGTCGTTGG
>CAZSKE010000016.1:0-3300 GCA_964607325.1 uncultured bacterium
TCGCCCGGGGGATAGTTCTCCTAACGCCGAAAGGGTGCCGTCATAAAGCTTCCCTTCCACGCGATTGAGGCGCGCCAACCCGTCCTTGAAGTCCGCTTCCAACTCGAGGGATTCCACTCGCCAAGGACCGATTTTACCGGGGCCCATTCCAGCCACACCCACGATCACCGGCGCCTTCAGAACGCCCCCAACGCGCAAAAGCGCGCGTCCTTCCCCCTCGGCATCCCACTTCGGGGACCGAAGAATTTCATGGACCAGATCCCGCAATTGGAGCTTGTCCGCGGACGCCGTCAGCGAAACAGGGGAACCGTCCAAGGGGATCACACCAGCCACGATCCATTCGGTATCCCCGGTCCAAAGGGACGCGTTCTGAAGAAAGCGTATTTCCGTGGGACGAACGCCCGCTTGAGCTTCGATGCGTGACAGCACCGGGCCGGTCGCTCCCGAGGGACGAACCGAGCCGTCGCGCACGGTCAAGCGGGCCTGATAGTCGAACGGGGAGCCTGGTTTGTATCGAAACGGAAAATCCCCTTCCAACGCGCCGCCCAAAGGTTCCATCGCGGCGGCCTCTTGGAAGATCGTCGACAAAGAGCGGAGAGGCCAATTCCGAACTTGAAAACGGCCTTGGATATTCTGCGTTTCAGGATTGACGTGGCCCTCGACCTTGGCCCAACTTTTGGAAGCCGTGCCCGGCGGCAGGAAACCGCCTTGCACCCGGTATCCGTCATTCGCGCGGGTTACCGACAATTGGAGTTTTCGAAGAAGGGGCAACGGAGGGCCTTGGCGGGAGGCGGTCAAACGCCCATCGGTGACGACGACGCGGTCGACGGGAAAGGCCGGAATGGGCAAGGATTCATGCTGAATCGTCGGGGTGACCCCGGGGGTCGGAGTCATCATCGCCGGGGACGCGGGACTCTTCACCAGATCCATCACGGGGGATTCAAGATAAAGTCGGCTGAGACAATCCGCGAGTGGGGCGTCTTGGAATAGAAGTTTGGCGTAATGAAGGGATAAAACCACCCGAGGCACGAAAACCCGGGCTTCCCAGGGACGACCCGGGACATTGAAAGACACACGATTGAAAACCACATCCGCTTTCCAATCGGCGTAAACGGACCCGATGCTGACCGACCCCTGGAGCGCTTTGGAAAGTTCCCTTTCCGCGTCCTTTTTCAGCCCGCCATTCAGGAAAAATAACTGCAAATAGCCATAAAGGGCAAGCGACATTAAGACGGCCCCTGCCGTCGTCCAGATCAACAAGCGTTTCCACGAAAAGGAGGGCCAACCGGGCATGGGGAATTCCCTCAATCGTTTCGGACGTTTGAAGACGACCTAGGGTTCCCTGGGTGAGGGGTTTTCGGTTGAAAAGTCACCGCCCAAGGCCCCCCAACTCCCCGGAGAAAGGCCCCAAGGGCCTTGAAGGATTTCGCCCGGTTCCAAACGGGTTTGTGGATCGGGATCAACCGCGCGCTAACCTTCCGCTGGCGCGGGAGCGGGATCCGGCGATTCTAAAGTGAACTCCAGCTTGTCGCCGGCGGCCCTTGCCGTCACTTGGCGGTGTTCCTTGAGTTGGCCCTTGAGAAGCTCCTCGGCCAAGGCGTCCTCGACGAACCGTTGAATGGTCCGGCGCATCTGACGCGCCCCGTAAATGCGATCGTACCCTTTTTCGATGAGGAAAGCCCTCGCGGAATCATCCAAGTGAACCGCGATATCCTTGGACTGCAAGCGTTTC
The DNA here is from genome assembly GCA_964607325.1 of uncultured bacterium. GTDB lineage: Bacteria > Oederibacteriota > Muellerivitia > Muellerivitales > Muellerivitaceae > CAZSKE01. Next base: position 1,733 of record CAZSKE010000016.1, read on the forward strand.
TCCACCTCTTTGAGTTGGATATCGACGATTTTCTCGATATGGAGGCGATCCAGCGGGTGGAAAATCACCACCTCATCCACGCGGTTGAGGAACTCCGGATTGAAACTTTTCTTGAGTTCCTGCTGGATTTTGCTTTTCATGCTGTTGAAAGACACCTCGACGGCCTCGGGTTGGAACCCCATCGTTTTTCCGGTGCCGATTTCACGCGCCCCCAGGTTGGAGGTCATGATGACCACGGTGTTTCGGAAATCCACGCTACGTCCCATGCTGTCGGTCAACCGCCCGTCCTCCAGGATCTGAAGCAGAAGGTTGTAAACCTCCGGATGGGCCTTTTCGATCTCGTCGAACAAGACGACGCTATAGGGGCGCCTTCGGACCTTCTCGGTCAACTGCCCGCCCTCGTCATGCCCGACGTACCCGGGAGGGGCGCCCGCCAGCCGGGAAACATTGAATTTTTCCATGTATTCGCTCATGTCGAACCGTAGCAGGGCGTCCTCGTTATCGAAGAGGAACTCGGCAAGCGCCCTCGCCAACTCGGTTTTGCCCACGCCGGTCGGCCCTAGAAACATGAAACTTCCAATGGGTTTCTTAGGGTTCGCGACACCCGCGCGACTACGACGTATGGCCTTTGAAATGGCGGAAATGGCCTCCTCTTGCCCCACGATCCGTTTGTGCAGGCCTTCTTCCATGTGCAGGAGCTTCTCGGATTCTTTCTCGTTGAGTTTGATCATGGGGATGCCGGTCCACTTGGAGGCCACGTACGCGATGTCTTCCCAGGTGACGACGGCCTCGGCTTTGGACTTGTGGGATTCCCACTTCTCCTTCTCTTCTTGGTGCTTCTGACGGAGCTTCTTGATACGATCCCGCACGTCGGCGGCCCGCTCAAACTCCTGGGTCTTGATGGCCTCCTCTTTTTCCTGTTTGACGCGCTCGATCTCCTTTTCAAGGCTCCTCAAATCGGAGGGCATGGTGGTCAAACGGAGACGGGTCCGGCTCCCGGCCTCGTCGATCAAGTCGATGGCCTTGTCGGGAAGAAACCGGCCCGTGATATAGCGGTAGGAAAGCTGCGCGGCGGCCTCGAGGGCGTCATCGGTGATGCGAACGCGGTGATGGGCCTCGTAACGGTCCCGAAGCCCTTTCATAATCTGCACGGTTTCGTCCACGCTGGGCTCGTCAACCATGACCATCTGGAAACGCCTCTCCAGCGCCCCGTCTTTCTCGATGTACTTGCGGTATTCATTGAGGGTGGTGGCCCCGATGCATTGCAATTCTCCCCGGGCCAAAGCGGGCTTGAGCATGTTGGAGGCGTCGATCGCCCCTTCCGCGGCGCCGGCCCCCACGAGGGTGTGCAGTTCGTCGATGAACAAAACGATTTTGGACGATTGACGTATCTCGTTGATGACGGCTTTGAGCCGCTCCTCGAACTCGCCACGGTACTTAGTGCCCGCCACCAACGCGGCCAGATCGAGTGTCACGATGCGTTTGTCCAGAAGGATTTCGGGGACATTCCCCTCATGAATCCGCTGGGCCAGCCCCTCGGCGATGGCGGTTTTACCCACGCCCGGTTC
>CAZSKE010000016.1:3344-4175 GCA_964607325.1 uncultured bacterium
AAAACAGGGTTGTTTTTCGTGCGTCGGGAAAGGATCTGGATCACCCGCTCGATCTCATCCTCCCGCCCAATCACCGGATCCAGTTTCCCATCCCGGGCGAATTGGGTGAGGTCGCGACCGAAGGCGTCCAAGGCGGGGGTCTTCGTTTTCTTGGATTGCTTCGAGAACTTGGGAAAGGTCCCGCCAAGGAGGTTGATCACCATGTCGCGTGATTTTTCGTAAGCCACCCCCAGGTTATCGAGGGAACGAGCCGCCACACCCTCCCCTTCCTGGATCAAGCCTAGAAGCAAGTGTTCAGTGCCGATGTAATTGTGGCCCAGTTTTTGGGATTCCTCGGCCGCCAATTCGAGAACTTTCTTGGCGGAAGGGGTGAATTGGGGATCGCCGATCGTCAAGGTGTCCGAAGAGGGGGTCGTCTGGTTTTCCACCTCCAAACGCACGCTTTCGGGGTCCACCCCGAGCGATTCCAACACGGCGACCGCCACTCCACCCCCCTCACGAACCAGGCCCAGGAGAAGATGTTCCGTGCCGATGAAATTATGATTGAGGCGGCGGGATTCCTCCTTGGCCAGGGGGTTGATGACTTTTTTAGCCCTCTCGGTGAATCGCTCGAACATGAAAAGCTCCTTACGAGGCGGAGGAAAGTCTTGCTGAGGCCCCTTCTTTGGCAAGGAAAACAAAGCAATGGCTCGATTTTAGCCGCAAATCCGCTTTTCTATCTATAGGAATTACCAGGGCGGAAGACAAGACCGGAGGGAGACGCGAGTGGGTCTCAGGGGTCCGTCGGGGAAAGGGATGTTAAGACGCGGGAAGCCCTCAAGCGGGCTCGAC
>CAZSKE010000016.1:4185-10962 GCA_964607325.1 uncultured bacterium
CAGATCCGGAATTTCCCCCGACGCGGGTTCCTTGCCGGACGCTTTCGCTAAATGGGCAGGTTGGATCGCCATCAACAGGTGGTTGAGGTCCGCGAAGCCCAGGTTTCGGACAAGTTGGCCCTCCACTCCCAGCCGGAGGGCCGACAGGGAATCCAACGCCTCCTCAAGGCTCATGAGTTTAGCGGCCTTGAGAACGCCCAGCGTCCTGCAGATGCGGTCCTGCGCTTTAAGGCCTTCTTGGGAGAAGATTTCCTTGCGGGCTTTCCACTCCACCTCGATGATCTGCCGGGACACCCTCTCCACGTGCTCCACGATCTCCGCGGGGCGTTTTCCCAGCGAGGACTGATTCGACACTTGGAAAAAAGCGCTTTGGACCTGGGTGGATTCCCCTTGAAGGCCGCGGACGGTCAGTCCGACTTGGTTGACGCCTTCCAGCACCTGCAGGAATCGATTGGTGTAAACCAACGCGGGCAAATGAAGCATGACGCTGGCTCTCAAGCCCCAGCCGAGGTTCGTCGGACAAGCCGTCAAGAATCCAAAACGGGGATCCTTCGCGAAGGTCAACCCCTTCTCAAGGGGGATTTCCAGGCCATGAAGGGTTTGAAGCGCGTCCCGCAGGGAAAGCCCGGAACGGAACACCTGGAGTCGAAGATGGTCCTCCTCGTTGATCAGGGAGCTCACGCCGCTCGCGGGGTGGAAAGCCGCGGCGCGCTCGCCCAGGCTTCCCGCGTGTTCCACCGAGATGAGCTGTCGTTCGGTCAAAAACTGCCGGTCCAACGAATTGACTTCCTTCAGCCTCGCGAAAATCCAGGGGATATCTGGAATGGAGGCCAAGGCCCCTTCCAGGAGGTCCACGACCTCCTTTTGCTCACCAGCGCCCGCGTGGTTCGGGAAACGCCGTCCTTCCAGGTTTCGGGCCAATCGAACCCGGCTGGAGACCGCCACTTCCCAGTGGGGTCCTTCCTGGAGGAACCAATCGTCTTTGGATTCGAGCATCTCTTCAAAAGCCACGGCATCCCCCGGGTTGGCGCTCTTGTGTGAAACCACGAGTCGATTCAACCGACGTCTGGGTCATTCGGCCTTGGGAACTTCGCCTCTCAATCGCGGGGTTTTCTAATTTCGTCCCGCAGACGGGCCGCTTCCTCAAACTGCTCCTGCGCGATCGCTCGCTGGAGACGACGCCTTAATTCCTCCAGCGCCGGATCGGTCTCGGTCGGATCCGTCTTCTTCACGTCCGTGTCGGGCCCGGGCGGTTGGAGCGCCGGGGTGGTGTCCTCCACATGCCTGGCGTTGCCGTGGACGGTGGCGAGGACCGGCTCCAGCATGGCGGAAAAAGACTCGTAACACTTGGGGCATCCCAAGCGTCCGGTTTGCTTGAACAGCGAGAACTGGTAACCGCAAACGGGGCATTGAGCCGAGGGTTCCTCGGCGGGCGCCCGTCCACCCGCGAAAGCGCCCTCCGCCCCTTGGGCGAGAGGGAAACCCGGAAAAATCGTGGAGAAGAAGTCCTTCAACATGGAGGATGGATCCAAAGTCACGGTGAAAGGGCTCACGCCTCCCAAAGCCGTCTGTGCCCCCGCGCATTCCTCGCAAAGGTGGATCTGGGTGGTCTTGTTGTTCACCGTCTGGCTGATGAACACGGTCGCCGGACGTTGACCGCACTTCTGGCAAAGCATGTCATCTCCCCCAGGCCGCCGTCAGCCGATAGCCGTCGGCCGTTAACGAAAATCCAACAATCCAGAACCGCTTTTATCCCCTTCGCTTGGTGAGCTGGCCGGCGTTCAAGGTGATGACTTGATCGGCGCGCCGGGCGAGTGGTTCGTAGTGCGTCACCACGACCAGGGTGCGCCCCTCTCTCTGGCAATTTTCCCAAAGGAGATCGTGGATGCCCTCGGCGGTCTTGAGATCCAGATTGCCCGTGGGCTCATCCGCTAGAACAACCTCGGGCTTGTTGATCAAGGATCGAGCCACCGCCACGCGCTGTTGTTCCCCCCCGGACATTTCGCCCGGTTTGTGGTCCTGACGATCCCCCAATCCAACGGTTCGAAGAAGCTCCCGCGCCCGTTGCCGAGCCTCCGGGGGGGAGAGTCGACCGATACGAGCCGGCAACATGACATTCTCCAAAGCCGTCAGTTCGGGCATGAGATGGTGGGACTGGAAAACAAAGCCGAAACTCTTGTTGCGAACGGAGGCCAATTCAGAGCCGCGCAGGTCGTAAAGGGACTTGTCGCGGTAAGAAACCGTCCCGCCCGAAGGACTGCTCAAACCACCTAACAGGGTCAAAAGGGTGCTTTTACCGGACCCGGAGGGACCCAGCACCACGGTCATGTCCCCCGCGTCCAGGGACACGGTGACGTTCTGAAGCGCGTGGATGACTTGCCCATCCATCTCGAAAGTTTTGGACACGTTGTCCAGCTTGAACAACTCCACGTTCAACTCCTGAAGCGAGAAGTGAGAAGCTCGCGGTCAGGGTGGATCCTGCCGTCAACGCCCATTACGAATTCCTCATTTCGCATTCCACATTCGCGGTTATTCATACCGGATCGCCTCGACCGGCTCCATTTTACCCGCTTGGCGCGCCGGAAAAAGGGTGGCGAGAAAGCACAACAGGATCGAGCCCGCCGGGATGAGGACATACGAAAGCCAGGGATCCACCTTCACGGGGAGCCGGTCAATATAGTAAACGCTTCCCCCACCAGGCATGGGGATCGGCACGCGTTGAATGATCTCGCACAACCCGAAACCCAAGCAAGCGCCCAGTAAAGTGCCTAAAACGCCTATGAACAGGCCCTCGAAAATGAAGATGAACGAGATGCTGTGATCGTTGGCGCCCATGGCTTTGAGAATCCCGATTTCCTTTGTTTTCTCGATCACGACCATGGTCAACGGGTTCACGATGTTGAGCGCCGCCACCAACACGATCAGGGAAAGAATGATCGCCATCACGAATTTTTCCGTCTGGAGCGCCTGGAAGAGGTTCCGGTTCAGTTGGAGCCAATCCTGGACGAGATACCGGCCCTTGAACATCTCGCGGATCTCCCGGGCCACCATGGGCGCGCGATCCACATTGTCGACCTTGACCGCCACGCCGGTCACGGAGTTTTCCAGGCCGTACATCTGCTTCGCCTGTTCCAGCGCCACGTAGGAAAAAACGGAGTCGTAATCGTACATCCCCGTCGAGAAAACGCCGACAACCTGGAATTTTCGGGACACCGGCACCAGCCCGAGCGGGGTCATTTGGATGTTCGGCAGGAAAAGCAGGAGATCGTCCCCCAACCCCACGCCCATACGGCGGGCCAACTCGCGTCCCAGGAAGATCCGGTCCCTTCTCCCATTGGCGCCGGCCATTTCGGGCTTCAAATCGACGGACTTGGCGTTCACCAAGTACTTGTCGAGGTCGGCGACAGCCTCGGGCTCCTCGGGATCCACGCCCCAAACCGCGATGCCAAGCGATCGTTCCGAGGATTTCGCCAAGGCTTGGCCGTCCACGTACGGGCCCACGCTTTTCACGTGTTGAACGCGACGAATCCGCTCGATGGCCTTGTCATAGTCGTTGAAAGGCTTTTGAAGGGTCGGGAGAACAAGGATGTGGGCGTTCAATCCGACGATTTTGGACTTGAGGTCCGCGTCGAATCCGTTCATCACCGACAAAACCACCGTGAGGGCCATGACCCCGATGGCCACGCCCCCCACGGACAACCAAGTCAACACGGACACGGCGGAACGCTTGCGTTTGGAGCGCAGGTACCGCAATCCCAGCGCGATTTCAAACGGAAGATTCACGGGTTTTCTTTCCACGCGAGAGGTGTTCGGCGCGACGAAAATTGATCCAAGCTTTACAACGCCGATTGGGGCGGTTCAAAAGTCAGGCGTTCGCCATCGGCGCGATGACGCATCAAGGGGAACAAAATCACGTCCCGGATGGAGGGGGAATCCGTCAGCAACATCACCAAGCGATCGATCCCGATCCCCACGCCTCCCGCGGGAGGCATGCCGTAGGACAAGGCCAGGATGTAATCCTCGTCCAAGAACATGCCTTCCTCGTCGCCCGCCTCCCGCAAAGCCACTTGTTTCTCGAAGCGGCGGCGTTGATCCACGGGGTCGTTGAGTTCGGAAAATCCATTGGCGATCTCGCGTCCCAACACGTACAGCTCGAACCGCTCGGTCAACCCGGGATCGTCCGGCTTCGACTTGGCCAGAGGCGACACTTCCACCGGAAAATCCGTGATGAACACCGGGGCGGTGAGCTTGGGTTCCGCCAATTCGCCGAATAAAAGATAAGCCAGCTCGGCTTTGGAGAGGGTCTCCAAGTGGCGCACCCGAGCCGATGTTTCGAGCACGCGACGTCTCAGGGATTGCACGTCGGAGGATTCGTAATCCACGCCCCCCAGATCCCGCAGGGCTTGGAGAAGCGGCAGGCGTTTGAACGGGGGCGTGAAATCCACCTCGACGCCGCCCACCGTCATTTTCAGGCCCTTCCCCGCCGCCGAGGCCGTCTCCGCGATAAGACGCTCGGTCAAGTCCATGACCGTTCCGCAATCCCCGAAGGCCCGGTAGGCCTCCAACATGGTGAACTCCGGGTTGTGCTGGGTGTTGATCCCCTCGTTACGGAAGTTCCGGTTGATCTCGTAAACCCGGTCGAAGCCCCCGACCAGGAGACGCTTGAGATAGAGCTCGGGGGCCACCCGGAGGAAAAGCTCCATGTCGAGAGCGTTGTGGTGCGTCTGGAAAGGTTTGGCGGCGGCGCCCCCCGGAATGGGGTGCATCATGGGCGTCTCGACCTCCAGGAATCCCTCCGCGTCCATGAATCGGCGGATGGCCGAAATGACCCTGGAGCGTGTCTCGAACGTTTTTTTCACGTCGGCGTTCACGATGAGATCCACGTATCGGTGCCGGTAGCGGGCTTCCACATCCGTCAATCCGTGCCACTTCTCGGGAAGGGGGTGAACCGCTTTGCAAAGAACCTCGAACGACTCCACGTGAACGGTGAGTTCCCCGGTACGGGTCTTGAAGGGATAGCCGCGGACCCCTACCCAATCGCCCATCTCCAACAAACCGAACAATTCGTAGGCGGCGGCCCCCACGGCGTCGAGCTTGAGGTAGATCTGAACGCGGCCCGTGGAATCCTGCAGGTGCGCGAAAGTGCTTTTGCCGTGCGCCCTGACCGTCATGAGGCGGCCCGCCAAGGCCACCTTGTCGGATACGCGCGATTCCCCGACGGTCAAAATCCCGTGGGAGTTCAAAAGATCCTGGGCCCGATGGGTGACGTCGAAGCGGGAAGGGTAGGGATTCAAGCCGCGTTGGCGGATCGCCTCGATTTTATCGAGTCGAAGCTTGACCAGATCGTTCATTTCGGACACGTGGTTTCCCTCGAAAGTCCAAACGGATTGGTGAAAAAGCCCGCTTCGACGGGCTCGTCAGGCGGGCAACGTCGAAAGACCGGCGGGTCGCGAAAAAGCTTTTGAAGCGTCCGGCTAAGGCAACGGCTCAAGCGTCGCGGATCCCTTTTGAGCCTCCAACACATCGCTCAAGGGGATACGGATCACCCTCAGGAAAAGTTGCTCCCACTTGTTCCGGTAATCCGTCACCTGGGCGTGGGGGTAAACGGATTTGATAAGTTCCTGCGGCTTGGTCAACTTCCAATACTTGGTAAAGATGACCACATCCTTGCTCACCAGATTCCGGATGGGAATGTCCAGTTCATCGCTGACCACGAGGACTTTGTAGCGGTCCACCTCGCCCATATACTCCAGGATCGGGGAGTACGAATCAACCTCGATGATCTGATGGACTTGGCCGTTCAAGGTTTTATGCAGTTTGGACTGCTCGACCATGTGGTAGCCCAACCCTTCCCACTCATTCATGCGGTCGCCCCACCAATAAAACGTCTTGATGTTGAAGAAGAACGAAACCGCGAGACCCGCGACCAGGGCGACCCGCAGAAACGCGCGGAGAGTCGCGCCACTGGTGTCGAAGAGGCCGAAAAACCACTCGGCGGCCCTACCGACCATCAACATGAGGAAAGGAAGGACGATGAACATGCGCATGGCTTGAACGTAATTCAACGACGCGCCTTGGCATTGCAAGGCCATCGCGTTGGCGGAAACCCCGAACACCAAGGCCGGCAAGATCACCCAAGTCAAGCGCCGGTTCGGTGAAAAGAGCGTCAGGATAAAACCCACCACCATCAACAGACCGGCGAAATAGTCCAGGTTGGGCCCGTTGGGTTTCAGGAAGGCCGGGTTGGAACCGACCGACCATAGGAAGGACAACGAGCTCCAGCCGTAGGTGTAGAACAAAAGCATCTTGTTCCCGGTGCGTTTCACCTCGTCGAGCATGTTCAGCTGTTGCATGCGCCCCCAGAACTCCTGCGGGTTCTGCCAGCAATACACGAGGAAAGGCGAGAGGAACCAAGCGCAGGCCAGAAACGTCAGGATCAGCGGGAAGAAATTGGCCTTGAAAAAGGCCCAACGGCGTCCGTTAAACACCAACACGCCCACGACCGTCAGGAAAGCCATGGCCGGCACGAACCTTCCTGGAAGATAGGATTGAACCGCGCAGGCCATGAAAAAGCCGCTCCACCAGAAGAACGCCTTCCGGCCCTCCCGTAAACCCCTCTCCAGGAAGTAGAAAACACAGATCTCGAACAAAATAGTGAAGATGGCGCTGAAGGGCGAGACAGCGTACAAGAGGTGCCACCAGCTGATCGCGAAGAACAACGTCGCGAGCAAGCTGGCCCGGGCGCCGAAATAAAGACGGCAAAGCCTGTAAAACATA
>CAZSKE010000016.1:11022-11999 GCA_964607325.1 uncultured bacterium
TCATGGAGACCGTCAGGGAAACCCAGCGGATCGCCGTCAAATCGATGCCGATATAACGGTAGATCTGGCCTCGGATCCAATACGGCAGGATCGGAGAGCCGCCCCAACCCGTTCGAAAGGGATTCGTACTGACGCCCCGCACGACGTGGATGGCTTCCTGGTGATCGAGCGCCTCGTCCTGCATGAATCCCGAAAGCAGTTGGGTCATGAAGGGATAACGGAATAAGGCCGACAGGACTAAAAGCCCTCCGAGCCATTTCCACTCGCTCGCCAGCTCGAAAACGTCCTTGCCTTCCCGCCGTCCCAGCCGGGCCACCACCACCAGAAGCGCCGTGACAGCGAGTCCCCACAATCCTTGTTGAAAACGCTCCTGGTAGAAAAAGTAGTAAGTCACGATCCAGACGAAAGGCAACAAGTACAAAAAGAGCTCGAGCACGCTTCGGTCGTCCGGTCGCGTCGGCGCGCTCTCGAGCAGGGGCGAGGGCTCGACCTTGTCGGGGAAAGCTTCATAGAGGGCCCAAGCGGCCAGGTAAAACCAAAAAAGCCCGTCAAACCACTTGTAACCCGGGTACATGATGAGCTTATTGGCCCAGACACCCGCTCCGATCCCGACGAAAAGCCACAACCAACGCCAGGGCCGTTTCCGCGCCACGCCCATCACGGAATCCTCCCAAGCCCGACGCCTCCACGCCATGAGGAAAAATGCGAACAGGAAGTAAGGCGTCGCGGGAAGCTTCAAACCAGCGCGATAGGCCATGACGCCCGTCAGGAAGGACGCCGCCGCCAGAAGGATATGGAGGATCATTTTTGAACCATGGATTGAAATGTGCTTCCAGAACCGAAGTTGTGTCACCAACGGGAGTCGCCGTTCGAAAACCGCCGGCGAAACTTGTTCCCCGCCCGAGATCGTTCTCGCCCACTCGAACGTCCCACCCACCTCGGCCGGACCCGAGCCGGATGAATCTTACCACGCGACG
>CAZSKE010000016.1:12052-13567 GCA_964607325.1 uncultured bacterium
AAAGCTCTTTCGAGGCTAATCCACCAGGCGCGCCTTTAAAGCCGCCTCAATAAAGGGATCCAGGCCCCCATCCATGACCCGCTGGATATCCCCCACCTCGTATTCCGTCCGATGGTCCTTGACCATCTGATAAGGCTGGAAAACGTAGGAACGGATTTGGCTTCCCCACTCGATTTTCTTTTTATCCCCCGCCACGCGGGACATCTCGGCGTCCTGCAAGGCCTGGTAATGAAGGTACAGTTTCGCCTTCAGCATTTTCATCGCCATGTCGCGGTTCTTCAGTTGGGACCGCTCGATCTGGCAGGCCACGATCAGGCCGGTCGGCAAGTGAGTCAACCGCACGGCGGTCTCGACCTTATTGACGTTCTGGCCCCCCTTGCCGCCGGACCGGTAGGTGTCCATCTTGATATCGTCGGGCCGGATCTCGACTTCCACGTCCTCCACCTCGGGCATGACATCCACCGAGGAGAAGGAAGTGTGCCTTCGTTTGGCGGCGTCGAAGGGCGAGATGCGCACCAAACGGTGCACCCCCTTCTCCACCTTGAGGTAGCCGTAAGCGTAAGGCGCTTTCACCAGAATCGAGGCGGATTTGATGCCCGCCTCGTCAGCCGTTTGAAGATCGAGGGTCTCCACCTGGAAACCCCTGACTTCACACCAGCGAAGATACATCCGCAAAAGCATCTCGGCCCAATCCTGGCTTTCGGTGCCCCCCGCGCCAGAATGGATGGATAGGTAAGCGTTGTTGAAGTCGAACTTACCCGTGAAATTGCGTTTCAGCTCGAAAAGGTGGAACTCGGATTCAAAGCGCTTGAAGTTCTGCTCGCATTCGTTCAAAAGCGCTTGGTCGTGATGCTCCTTGAGGAGTTCATGAAAGGCCAAGAGGTCCTGGTAATCGCTCTCGAATTTCTGATAAAGCGCGAAATCCTCTTTTAAACGAGCCAATCGCGACGTGACCACGCGCGCGTCTCCCGGGCGATCCCAAAAGCCCGGCTGAGTGGTTTGAGCCTCCAACTCCTCGATTTCCCGCGAGTAATGAGCGGGGTCAAAGATAATCCCTCACTTCGGTGAATTTGCGGTCCAAGGCCTTGACGTCGAGTTCAAACAACGCCAAAACCATCACCACCTTTCCAATCGCGCTCAAGCAGGATGTTGAAAAAGTCCCCCACAGGGAACTTTTGGATGTCTGACTCGCGAATCGTCGCGCCGGAAAAAGCCTTCGTGACGATTCGCTCGAACCCCGTGGCTACTGACATGCTTTGCAACCCTTTTGGGTTGCGACTGTCCCCAGGCTTCGACCTGGGGGCAGGATGCAAAAACAGTTTTTCGGCACCCTGTTAGATTCCCGAAAACGAAAAAATTCCCGACCGGCTGATGATTTTAGCCCAAATCGGATGTTTTTATTGCCGGCGTTGCGACGTTATAAGACGCGTCACCATAAAATTCACTAAAAATGGTGCTTTCAACCGATCCGCCGGCCGGGAAACGTTGACAGCCCGGAAGCCCTCCCGTAAACTC
>CAZSKE010000017.1:0-5466 GCA_964607325.1 uncultured bacterium
TGCTGGTGGTCGTGGGTGGCACGGCCACTTTGTACGAGGCGAGAGGCCAGTTTCAACTTTCGGCGCGGTGGATGGAACCGGCGGGGTTGGGCGCCCAGCAATTGGCTTTCGAACAACTGAAAAAGAAGCTGCGAGACGAGGGCTTGTTCGACCCTTCCCGAAAACGCGTCCTTCCGACCTATCCGCGTCGCGTGGCGGTGGTGACCTCGGCGGAGGGCGCGGCTTGGAAGGATTTCCTGAAGATTCTCGAGACCCGAGTGGCCATCGAGGAAGTGGACTTGTACGATGTTCGAGTTCAAGGCGTTGAGGCGGTACGGGATGTGACGGACGCTTTCCGCCGTATTGGGGACTGGCCGGAGTATGACGTGGTGGTTCTGACCCGCGGAGGGGGAAGCGCGGAGGATCTCTCGGCCTTCAATGACGAGGCTGTGGTGCGAGCCGTGGCGGCTTGCCCCGTTCCGGTGCTTTGCGCCGTGGGACACGAGATCGACACCACCTTGTGCGATTACGCCGCGGATAAACGGGCCCCGACGCCCACGGCCGCCGCGGAATGGCTCGCACCCGATCGTGAGGAAGTGGCGCGGCAATTGGCCGAATGGGAAAGGCGCTTGGGCGAAGCGTTGCGCTCTCGGGTGGAGGGAAGTCGTGGTGAGGTCGCGGCGCTCGTGGATCGGTTGGATGGTTTTCACCCCTCGCGGCGGCTGAACGAGGACCGCCAGAGGGTGGACGAGCGAGCCGCCGATCTGGAAAGGGAGTTTCGAAACATACGCGCTCAGGCGCGCGACAGGCTTTGCGGCGCGGACGCCTTGTTCCGGAGGGCGGTTCCGTTGGAACGCTTGTCGTCGTCGCGCGCGAGGGTGGATTCGGGCTCGCGAAGTCTTCGCCAGGGTTGGAGCCTTCGGGCCGAAATGGAACGTTCGCGCCTGGAAGGAACCCAGGCGCGCTTTGAGTCGCTCCATCCCCTGGCTCCCCTGAAACGGGGTTACGCGGTGGTCTCCCGCAAGAAGGATGGAAGCATCCTGCGATCCCGCCTCGGGGTTCCGCCCGGTGAGATCCTGGAACTCCGGCTTTCGGATGGAAAACTAGAGGCCCAGGTCCGTGATTCGTCCGAAGGACAAGCGGGACTTTGAGGGGTCGAGCCTTTTTTGAGGGACTTCGTCCATTGTTGTGAACGCCCCCCTCCCTTACAATAGGGACGTTTCGAAATCCCGAAGCGGCTTCCGGGACGTCGAGCGGGCGGCGATCGCCGACGGTTTTAAAAATCGGTCATCAGCCAAGGATGGAAACAACATGAGCAGCCCCAACCCCGCTTTCGAGGAAGCGCTGGAACGCCTCGAGAAAATCGTGACGCAAATGGAGTCGGGTGACCTCAAACTGGAGGATTCTCTCAAGCTTTTCGAGGAGGGGATGAAGCTGACCCGCGTTTGCCACCAACGCTTGGACGAAGTGGAAAAGAAGGTCAAACAACTCCTCAAAAGCTCGTCGAAACCCGACCCATCCGAGGGCGGAAAGACCTCGAAGCGTTGAGTCGCGTGATCTCGAGGATGGGGAATCCCGTCCGCGCCCCCAAAGGAACCTTCTTTTGCCCCCCTTTTCCCTGAAACGATACCTGGAGTCGAGCCGAAGAGAAGTGGATTCGGCGCTCAGGAAAATGTTCGCGTCGCTTCGTCCTTCTCCGCGGGCGCTCCACAAAGCCATGGCTTACAGCGTGTTCGCCGGAGGAAAACGGCTTCGGCCCATCCTGTGCTTGGCGTCGGCGCAAGCGGTTGATTTGCACCGTCCCTCGGCTCTTCGCCTGGCTTGCGCGCTTGAACTCATTCATACCTACAGCCTGATCCACGACGACCTTCCGGCCCTCGATAACGACGATTACCGGCGCGGCCGTCCCACGAACCACAAAGTGTTCGGGGACGCCATGGCCATTCTGGCCGGCGACGGGCTTCTGACATTGGCGTTTGAGTGGATATCCGATCCCGCCGCTTATCCCGCGCCTCTTCGCCCGCGTCTCGCGGGCGTGACGGGAGAAATGGCGCGCGCCGCGGGATGGGCCGGCATGGTGGGGGGGCAGGTGGAGGACATGATCGCCGAGGGGCATCGGCCCTCCCGGCGCCGCGTGTTGTCGATCCACCGTCGAAAAACGGGAGCCCTCCTGGCCGCCGCGGTGCGATTGCCCGCGCTCTTGTCGGGTGTGTCCCCGAAAGTCCTTCGGGCCTTGGAGCGCTACGGCCGGGACGCCGGGCTGGCGTTCCAGATCGTGGACGATGTTTTGAACGAGACGGGTGACGCCCGTGAACTTGGCAAGGCGGTGGGCAGCGACAAGTCGCGGGGAAAAATGACCTATCCGGCCGCTTGCGGCCTGGAGGCCTCACGCCTCGAGATCGAGCGCCTCACAAAGCGCGCGATGGCGTCCTTGCGATTATTGGGACCGAAGGCGTATCCGCTGGGAGCGTTGGCGGAACACATGTCCAAACGAACCCTTTAGGATGGACGCGATCCGACAAATCGTCGCGTCCCGTGTTTTTTGTTCCACATGTGTGGCTTGGTGCGTGGCCCAGGGCCTCAAAGTGTTGATTTATTTCATCCGCTTCCATAAGATGAACTTCCGCCTTTTCGTGGGTTCGGGTGGCATGCCCAGTTCCCATTCGGCCTTTGTTTCCTGTCTGGCGGTCGCCATCGGACGGGATGCGGGATGGGATTCGCCGGTGTTTCTTTTGGCGATGGGATTGGCTTTCGTGATCATGGCGGACGCGGCCGGCGTGCGTCGGGCGGCCGGACAACAAGCCCAACTCTTGAATCGGATTGTGGACGATCTGTATCGGAATAAGCCTCTCCCGACCCGTCGTCTCAAGGAATTGTTGGGGCATACCCCCGTCCAGGTGTTGGCGGGGGCCTTCCTGGGTTTGCTCGTCGCCCTGATCTATCCGTGACACCCGGAAAAGCGGACCATGTACGAATACCTGAGCAACATAAACAGCCCCGCTGACTTGCGGGCCCTGGACTCCGCGGTGCTTCCTAAAGTGGCCGCTGAAATGCGTGATTTCCTCGTGACCTCCGTCTCAAAGACAGGCGGGCACCTGGGCGCCAGTCTCGGAACGGTCGAATTGACCCTGGCCCTCCATTACGCGTTCCAAACCCCGCAGGACAAGATTGTTTGGGACACCGGTCACCAGGCCTACGGACACAAGGTGTTGACGGGGCGCAGGGAACGTTTTCGCAGTTTGCGACAGTATGGGGGCCTTTGCGGTTTTCCCAAGAGAACCGAGAGCGAGTACGACACGTTCGCTGTCGGTCACGCGGGCACGGCCCTTTCCGCGGCGTATGGGATGGCCCGCGGTCGTGATATCCAGGGAAAGGCTTTCGACGTGGTGGCCGTCGTGGGCGACGCCTCCATCACAAGCGGATTGTCCCTGGAAGCTTTGAACAACATCGGCCACGCGCGGGATGGCCGCAAGATCGACATGGTGGTGGTCCTGAACGACAACGAAATGGCGATTTCCCCGTCGGTGGGGGCCATGACGGCGCATCTCAACAAGATTCTCACGGGAAAGGCTTATACCCAGACCAAAAGCCGTGTCGAGGCCTGGCTGGACCGCATCCCGAAGGTGGGGCGCGAGGTTGTTCGGGCGGCCCAGCACGCCGAGGAGGCCCTGAAAGGTTTCATGACCCCCGGAACCCTTTTCGAGGAACTCGGATTCTCGTATTACGGGCCGATCGACGGCCATGATGTCCTCACCCTGGTGGAGATTTTCAAACGCGTTCGTCAACTGAAGGGCCCGCGCCTCCTGCATGTGATCACCCACAAAGGGAGAGGGTATCCCCCCGCGGAGCAGAATCCGGAGAAGTTTCACGGCGTGTCGGTTTTTGATCCCCTGACCGGCCGGAGTGAGAAACCGAAAGACTCGGCGCCACTCACCTACACCCAGGTGTTCGGCGACGCCATGGTGGAGTTGGGTGGGCGGTACCCGAAATTGGCGGCCATCACGGCCGCCATGGCGGACGGTACCGGCCTCGCGGCTTTCGGGCGGAAGTTTCCCGACCGGTATTTCGACGTGGGCATCGCCGAGGGGCACGCCGTGTGCATGGCGGCCGGGTTGGCCTGCGAGGGTGTCAAGCCCGTGGTGGCGATCTATTCCACGTTTCTTCAGCGCGCCTACGATCAGATCGTGCACGATGTGTGCATGCAGAAACTACCCGTGATATTCGCCCTGGATCGGGGCGGCGTGGTGGGCGAGGACGGCGAGACCCATACGGGGGCTTTCGATCTTTCCTATTTACGCTGTATTCCCCACATGACCGTGATGGCCCCCTCCGACGAGAGCGAGCTTCGCCACATGCTTTTCACGGCCGTCGAACACGACGGGCCAGTCGCCTTGCGTTATCCGCGTGGCGGTGGAGAGGGCGCGCCTTCCGACGGGGAATTTCAACGCCTGGAGATCGGACGGGGGGTGTTGTTGAGGGAAGGCTCCGAGGTCGGCCTTCTGGCGATCGGGAACATGGTGGGGGTCGCGTTAAAGGCCGCGGCGATACTGGAAACGCAGGGCCTCTCGGCGGCGGTGGCGAACATGAGGTTCGTCAAACCCCTGGATGAAAACCTTCTTCTTCAAATGGCGCGGAAGACCCGGATGTTGGTGACCTTGGAGGAGAACGCCCTGGCGGGCGGCTTCGGAAGCGGTGTCGCGGAAACCTTGGAACGTTTGGAGCGATTCACGACCCCCTTTGTTTCCTTGGGGTTCCCGGATGAGTATATCGAGCATGGGAAGCCGGAAATCATCCGTGAAAAAATAGGGTTGGATCCAAGCTCGGTGGCCGACACGGTCCGGAAAGCTTATTCGAGGCTCGTGCCGAAGGATCCCGCATGACGCCTCTTTCGCGGGGTCTCCTGAAATTCATCGGCCTCGAAATCGGGGCGCTTCTGGTTGTTTCGGGTTTGGTCCTGGGCGCCGACCGGATCCTGAACCCGCCGCCGGCTCCCTTCGGGGACTATGTTTTCAAGAACCAAGTCTCGAATCAAATGGTTCCCGCGGAGCATTCCACGGGCGAACCGACCTACGAGCCGCGTCATCCCGAAATCGTTCCCCGCGCGTCGCTCGAGCCAGACACTTATCCCAACATCGACCTCAAACGCCTTCGCGCCAAGAAGCTCAAGGTGGTGGAATACGAGGTGAAGCAGGGAGAGAACTACTGGGCGGTGGCCAAGAAATTCGACGTGGACGTTTCCACCCTTCTGGGCGCCAATCCCGACATGCCTTTCGTGTCCCGGGTGAAACAAAGTCTTCTTGTCCCCGACCGGGAAGGCGTCCTGCACGCCGTGGCGAAGGGGGAAAAACTGGAGACCGTCGCCGAGCTTTACCAGGTGAAGGTCGAGGAACTCAAACGGGAAAATTCCGTGCCCTGGTGGAGAGGGCTTCGAGAGGGCGACGTCTTGTTCGTGGCCGGAGTGAAACCCGTCCGAATGAACGAGAAGTG
>CAZSKE010000017.1:5481-6664 GCA_964607325.1 uncultured bacterium
CCACATGGGGGAAGGGATGGACGTCCCGTTACGGCGTGAGGAGCGATCCTCTGACGGGCGAGAAACGCATGCACCGGGGAATGGATTTCAAGGCCAAAAACGGGGTGGATGTCTTCGCCTCCGCGGGGGGACGAGTCACGTTCGCCGGCGTTTTGGGCGCCTATGGCAACCTCATCACCATCAGCCACGGCAAGGGTTATGTGACTTATTACGGACACCTTTCCAAGATCCTTGTGAAGCAAGGACAGAGAGTGCGCCGCGGACAGCGGATCGGCAAGGTGGGTTCCACCGGTCGCGTGACGGGTCCTCACCTTCACTTTGAAATCCGCAAGAACGGGAAACCCGTCGATCCACTGCCGCTGAACGGCGTTCCGCGGCGGAAGGATATTTGGGACCGTGAGGCGAAATCCGCATATCAACCCGGGGGATCCCTCGGCTCCCTTTTGGGCGCGCGCGGGAGAACGAGGCGCCGCGCGAATCACGCGATTCCTCGCGTGGGGCTTGGTCCTTTTCCTCCTCCCGTCGATTTTCCCGGCGCGAATTCACGCCCGAGGGTCCTGGAAAACGATCCGGACTGACCACTTCGCGGTTTTCCACCGCCCCGGGGACGAGGTTCGCGCCCGAGAGGTGCTCGCGTCGCTTGAACGAGGACGGGTTTCCGCGGAGACACTCACCGGAAATGAAAAACGTCGTTTGCCTGTCGTCATCCAGGACATGGGCGTTCTCGTCAACAGTCTGACCGATCCCTTGAACGATGTTATCCAGCTGTTTCCGCGTCCGCCCGGCGCTCGTGTGAACCTCTCGGCCGAGGACTGGTTTCGCGAGGTCGGGACGCATGAGGTCGTGCACGCGCTCCACCTTTCGAAATCCGGAGGTTTGCCGGGGCTCCTCAAAACCTTGGGGGGCACTACGGTGAACGGGAACCTCATGAACCCGGGCTGGTCCATCGAGGGACTGGCGGTCCTGGGCGAATCGCGTTTATCGCCCACGGTTGGTCGACTCAACGACGGATATTTCGACGCGGTGGCTGATGCTCAAGCGGCCGAGGACCGATTCCCGTCCCTCGTGAAAGCCACGCACTCGCCGTGGGAGTATCCCGCCGGGATTTCCTATTATGCCGGCGGGCTTTTTCATGGTTACTTGGCGAAAACGTATGGGGTGGAGAACGTCACCCGTTTCTATC
>CAZSKE010000017.1:6674-10837 GCA_964607325.1 uncultured bacterium
GTCCCGGAAAACTTTCGGCGAACGGATCCCCGTTTTATGGCGCGATTGGCGCGGCGCGGTTGAGGGAAAAAAGCTCGCCCGCGCCGAGGACGAGGAGCGTTTGACGCGTCGGGGATGGACTGTGGAGGCCCTTCAGATCGGAGCGGGCAAGCTTTATTATCAACGGACGATCCCAGTCAAAACGGGATCACGGTCCGGCTTCACGTTCCGTCATGTCCAGGAACGCGATCTAGCCACGGGTCGTGAGCGCACCCGCGCGGCCTCCACCTCCCCCTTTCAGGGTCCCATGCGTCTTCAGCAGGGCCGTCTTTATTATTTGACCGAGCAAATCCGCCGGGGATACCCGAACACATCCACCTTTGGGTATGTCGCTCGATTACATGAACTGGATATCGCGACCGGAAAAAGTCGCGATCGCTGGACGGGTGAAATCCGGGCTTTTCAGCCCATGCCGGATGGTTCCGTGATTCTTTCATTGGATCGCCAGAATTCCTTTGGAAGCGGCTTATACGTCCTCGCGGCGGATCAGCGAGAACCGAGACTGTTGTTCGAGACGGAACTCCTGGTGGACGAGATTTGTGAGGGGAAAGCCGGGGTCGTGGCGACCGCGCGCCGACAAGGAGCCTCTTGGGGTCTTTACCAACTCGACGCGCGACGGGGACGCTTGCGCGCTTTGGTAGACACCTCTTGGACGGAAAAAGCGGAGGGGTTGTACGGGGATCGCCTTCTTTTCACGGCGGATTATGGCCGGATTCCCTCGGCCTATTGGTACGAGTTTCGGTCGGGAAACATCACTCGAGCGGTGGAAGGGACGTACGTTTCCTCGCCCGTGTGGGAGAGGGAGACCGATCGCTTAATTTACGCGGGTTTGAACGCGACAGGCAACGATCTTTACGCCTGCCCGTCGCGCTCGATTCCGTTCGGCCTTCCCGTGGAAACTCCCGTCGAAGGTCCTCGCGTGGATCCCCTGGAGGGGAAGGCGGTTTCTCAAGGGGGCTATGGCGACAACCTGAAACGTCTGATGCCCCGAATCCTTCATCTCCCGTTTGTTTTCTACGGAGCCGGTGAGAAATCCTACGGAGGGGCGTTGGCTGGCGGCGACGCGGTGTACGATTTTCCCGCTTATATTTTGGCGGGCGGGTACGATCAGGCGAGACATCGACCCATGGGGGCCGCGGCGATCTCATCGGCTTTTTTCGCCCCCCTGGCTTTAGCCGCGCAATACACCGACGCGTTCGGCGACCGAAGCCTGGGCGCCTTGGGCTTGGTTCCGTTGTCCGTGCGGCTTTCCCCGGGCCTTTCCTCGGTTTGGATGGGGGTTTGGGCGGATCTGCACGATCAATACCACCGCAAGGAGATTTGCCCGGTTTTGCAAGCGGGTTTTCATTGGCCCGGAACCGAGCTGTCATTCTCGGCGCAAACGCCGTTTGAAAAACGGAAATGGGGTTCGACGATCGATCGCCGGGCGTTCCGGGGCGGACTGAGCCTACGGCAGTTTATCGGTCCGGGACAAATCCGACTGGCCGGGCGATGGATCGACGATCCGGACAATCCGGATCGGCCGTTCGAGGAATCGCGCGGATACGTGGACGCCTTGGATTCCCGAAGGGGCGGGCAAGGGTCCCTGGATCTGTCGGTTCCCGCGTTGAAAATTCGCGAGGGGCTTTGGAACCCCAGCCTTTATATCGAGGATGTCGTTCTGGTCTTTTTCACGGACGCGGCTTGGGGAATTCGTGGTGGACGGCAGAATTCCTGGGGGGGCGCCGTCCAAGTCGAATCCAGCCTGACGACCGCCGCCATTCCGATGGATCTGGAATTCCGATACGCGCGAACCCGGGAGGGAGGTTGGGAAACGGTTTTTTCCGTCGCTTTCAATATCCCGCTCATCCTGGGTCCGTCCGGGAGATCGCCCCGCGCAAGAACGGCTCCCTGGAAAGCGCTTAAGAGCCTTCCGGGGCCTCATCCTTCCGAGTTCTGGTGAATGGCTCGGCGCTTATTGCCCAGGTTGTTTTTGTCTCGTTTCGTGATTTTTCAATAAACGCGTCAAACGATTGACCTTTTCGACGGGTGAATGGCTTGTAAAATAGGAACGCGGTCATAGAAGATAGCGGCGAGACCAGGGCATACTTAAAGAACGACAAATCCCGTGGAGGGGCCATGCCCCCGAAAAACGGCCGTGTTGAGGTGGAATCGGATCGCTGTAAGGCCTGCGGCTTGTGCGTCCATTTTTGCCCGAAGCAATGTTTCACGCTCGGTGATTCGCGCAATTCGACCGGTTCGACCTATGTCCTGTTTCTCGAGGAATCCGACTGCACGGCTTGCGGTATCTGCGCCCTCGTCTGCCCCGATCTGGCTCTGCGGGTTTACAACCTACGCGCTCAGGCCGAGCCCCAGGAGACCCTTCGTTGACACGTGTTCTCCTGAAGGGAAACGAAGCCATCGCCGAGGGCGCCATAGCCGCGGGTTGCCGTTTTTACGCCGGATACCCCATCACGCCCCAGAACGAGCTCACGGCCGCCATGGCCCGCCGGATGCCCGCGCTCCATGGGACTTTTATCCAGGCGGAAAGCGAGATCGCCGCGGTCAATCTTTGTTTCGGGGCCTCGGTCGCGGGAGCTCGCGCGATGACTTCCACCTCCTCGCCGGGATTCTCCCTCATGCAGGAAGCGATCTCCTATTTGGCAGGATGCGAGGTTCCTTGCGTGCTCGTCAATGTCATGCGCGGCGGGCCGGGTTTGGGCAATATCCAGCCTTCCCAAGCCGACTACTTCCAAGCCGTGAAAGGCGGCGGACACGGTGATTACCACAATCTGGTATTGGCGCCCGCCACGGTCGAGGAGGCGTATCGCTACACCCTTGAATCGTTCGAACTCGCGGAGAAATATAGAAACCCGGTGGTGATCCTCGCGGACGGACTTCTGGGCCAGTTGATGGAACCCGTGGAACCGATATGCGCGCCTTCCGTCAAGGTTCCCGTCCGTGATTGGACCCTGGACGGGGCCAAGGGCCGTCCCCCCCGGTTCGTCCGGTCGTTGCTCATGGCCGACGGGGTTCTGGAGAAACACAACTACGATTTAGAACGCAAGTACGCTTTGATGCGAAAAGAGGCTCGATGGTCCTTGGACCCTCAAGCGGGTTCTCGTCTTTTGATCGTGGCTTACGGTTCCTCGGCCCGGGCGGCGATGTCGGCTTTGCGCGCGGCACGCTCCAAGGGGATGAAGGTGGAACTCTTGCGGCTTCAAACGCTTTATCCTTTTCCAACCGAAGCCGTGCGGGAAGCCGCGGAACGCGCCGGGCGGGTTTTGACGGTCGAGATGAGTCTGGGCCAGATGGTGGAGGACGTCCGCCTCGCGGTGGAAGGGAAGGCGCCGGTCGAGTTTTTGGGGCGGCCCGGGGGCGCGGTCGTTTCTCCCGCGGAAATTCTGGCCGCCATCGAGCGAATCCTGGACGGCCCCGCGCGTGATTCTCGCCGGGTATTGCCGAAACGCGGGGGCGCGAAGCTCGTTTCGTCGAAAAAAGGCCTGAAAAACAAGGGGGGGCGAAAGTGAGACTGTCCAATCCTCGCCCCGAATCCATGACGTCGACCCCCAATTCGTACTGCATGGGTTGCGGGCATGGCGTCGCCCATCGGCTGGTGGCCGAAGTGATCGACGAGCTTGGTGTGCGGGACCGGACCGTGGGAGTGGCGCCCGTCGGGTGCGCGGTGTTCGCTTACGAGTATTGGAACTTCGACGTGACGGAAGCTCCGCATGGCCGGACCCCTTGTGTGGCCACGGGCATCAAACGAACGCTTCCGAATCATGTGGTGTTCAGTTATCAAGGGGACGGCGACTTGGCCTCCATCGGATTGGGCGAGATCCTTCACACCGCGAATCGAGGCGAGAATCTCACGGTGGTGTTCATCAACAACGCCAACTATGGCATGACCGGGGGCCAGCTGGCGCCCACCACCCCCATGGGCATGAAGACGAGCACCACCCCCTACGGGCGTTCCGAATCCGACGGCAGGCCTCTTCGAGTGCCCGAATTGTTGAACGCCTTGGACGCCCCGGTGTATCTTGATCGTCAATCGTTGCACGATCCCGCGCACATCCGGAAGGCCAAGGCCAGTTTGAAGAGGGCTTTCCAGCTTCAAGTGGCCGGCAAGGGGTTCGCGCTGGTGG
>CAZSKE010000017.1:10847-13253 GCA_964607325.1 uncultured bacterium
TCCTCTCGGCTTGCCCCTCGAATTGGGGGATGAATCCCGTGAAGGCCGTGAAGTGGATAGGCGAGGAAATGACCCAAACCTTCCCGCTGGGCGTGATCCGGGACAGAGGCTGAGGGCGGTTAGAGGAGGCTTGCGTTGCGCGAGGAGTTCCATTTTCGTGGTTCCGGCGGACAGGGCATCCTGCTGATGGGATTGGTGCTAGCCCACGCCGCCATGAAAGAGAATCTGCATGTCTCCTGGATCCCCTCCTACGGAGCGGAGCGCCGGGGCGGGGCCTCCTTCTGCGCCGTGACCGTTTCCGACGAGTTGGTGGATTGTCCCCTGACGGATCAACCGACCTTGCTGTTCGCCATGGATCAGAGGGCGGCGAACGCTTACGCGCCGCGTTTGGGAAAAGGGCGAGACCTCGTGGTCAACGCGACGCTCGTGGGCGATTTTCCCGGCGGGGATTTTCGGTTGACGTCCGTGGACGCGACCCGTTTGGCCTTGGAGGCGAAACTGGCCCCAGCGGCCAACATGGCGGCCTTGGGGGCCGTTCTCGCGGTCAAACCGGTGGTCTCGCTCGATTCGATTTCCAAGGCCATCCCGGAAGCCCTGGGTTCCCACAAAAGTCATCTGGCCGAGGCGAACTTCCGAGTCGTGGAGGCGGGCTTCAAAGCCGCCCGTTCCCGTGAGCCTTTCCACGCATGATCGCGATGACCCTCAAACGTTCGTATTCGGATCATTCCAGCGGCGTTCGCTCCGCGTGATGTTTCAGCTGACGGAGTTGAATTCCGCGGGAGGGTCCGCGTGGAAAGTTTTCACCCCTCCCTCGGGGAAGGGCGCCGTCAATTCGATGGCGTGAAGCATGAGGCGCGAAATCCCCCCCACCGGCCGATCATGCCCGTATTTCATGTCTCCCAACACTGGATGCCCGATGGAATATAGGTGCGCGCGGATTTGATGACGCCGTCCTGTAGTGGGTTCCAACTCCAGAAGGGTGGATCGGACGGTGGAACGCAGGACGCGATAATGGGTGACGGAAGGCTTTCCCTTGGGGTCCACTCCGACCCGTCCGGAGCCGAACTCGCGAAGCGGTTGATCCACGACCCCGTCGGAAGTCACCTCTCCCCAGACGACCGCCCAATATTTCTTTTGAACTTCACGTCCTTCGAACGCGCGGCTCAAGGCTTTATGCGTTTCTCGATCCTTGGCGAAAAGCATCACGCCGCTCGTGTCCCGGTCCAACCGATGGACCACCCAGATTTTGGCCTGGAAACGCTCGGAAAGGATCTCGACCAGGGGACGTGTTGGGTTCGCCCCGCGCTCGGAGACGACGGGGATCCCGGCGGATTTGTCCACGACGACCCATCGGGGATCATCGTGAAGGATTTCAAAGGGGGACGCGGGCATGTCGGTATTAAAGCAGAGCGTGGACCTGGTGGACAAACTTTTCGGTTGTTGTGACGAGCCCGGCGGCAAGCTAAACTGATTTTGCCCACGAGGGGCTCGGGCTTCGCCTGGAAACCCGAGGATGTGAAATTCGCGTCCGTGACCCTGGAAAACACCCAAAATGCTCCGTCAACTATCCGTTCAAAACTTCGCGATTGTGGACCGCGTGGATCTGGAGTTCGAGCCGGGGTTCAACGTGTTGACCGGCGAAACCGGAGCGGGCAAATCCCTGCTGGTGGACGCCCTTTACTTTCTTCTGGGAGACAAGCTCGATCCGAGCGTTTTGAGGACGGGCGAGGAAAAAGCGGTGGCGGAAGCTCTTTTCCAAGTCGAGAAGGATTCCCCGGCGGCGGTCAAGATCTCCGATTGGGGATTGGAGAACGCTCAGGGCGAAATCCTTCTTCGCAGGGAATTCCAGAGGGCTTCCGGAAAAACGCGCAGTTACGTGAACGGGTCCTTGTGCACGGCCGCGATGGTGTCCGAACTCGCCGATCTCCTGGTGGATCTGCATGGGCAACACGAGCATCAAGCTATTTTCAAAGTGAGTCGTCACCGGACGCTTGTGGATTCCTTCGGCCGGTCGGAAAGCGCGATCGCCCGAACCGCCGAGTCGTATCACCGGCTTTCCAAGCTCCTCGAGGAGCGTAAACGCCTGGAAATGGATCCTCGTGAAGCGGCGCTTCGTAAAGAACTGCTGTCCTTTCAGGTCAACGAACTGGAGGCGGCCCGGTTGGAGGAAATGGACGAGGAGGCTCTTCTTCGGGATTACCAGGCGCAGAAGCACGCCGGAAGAATCCGCGAGACCCTCGCGGCGGCCCAAGAGGCCTTGGAGGGCGGATCCGGGGGAGGGGCCTCGGGCCTCACGGGCGCGGCCCGTTCCAGAATAGCGGACGCGGCGAAGTTGGATCATGACTTGGAGACGCTGGCCGTCTTGGCCCGCCAAGCCCAAGAGACCCTTAATCAACTCTCTTTCGA
>CAZSKE010000018.1:0-13163 GCA_964607325.1 uncultured bacterium
CACGCGCACCTGGATCCTGGGTGGCGCCTTGGTCATTTTTCTCCTGTCACATTGGCTCAAAAGAGGCGCCGGTTTTGAGGGGCCCGTCGCGCCTTTTTCGGCGGCGTGGGTGATGGGCGCGGTGGTCAATCTCCTTTTGGCGTCCTGGGCCGCGCGCCGTGCCGCTCCGAGCTGGATTTTCGCCGCGGAGAAGGGGTTCGACCTTGCTCTCGCCTCGGTTCTCTGCGCTTTGACGGGCGGATCCGCCAGCGTGATGACAGCCCTTTTCTTCCTCGTGGTGTTTTCCGCGCAGGTGGATCTTCGCCGCGAAGCCGCCATATGGGTACAGGCCGGGGCGGTGGTTTCTTGTTTGGGCGCGGAAATCTATTCCAACGGTTTTGAAAACGCGGATTACGGGGAATGGGCGCTTTGGAGCGCGGCCTTCCTGATAGTCACCTTTTGTTCCTCCCGCGTCGTGGGGCCGTTCAAACGCGACGCCGACCGGTATGAGAGACTCCAGGAAATACGCCGGGAGGCGGAGAAAACCTTGTCTTCCGTGGCGGATCTTCGCGGTTTCCCGCGGTTTCTTCTCGATCGGTTGGTCGGTCTTTACGGGTTCCATCACGGAGCCTTGCTGGGGTATGTGCCCTCCACTCGGGAGTTAATCCTGAAAGCCGCCGTGAATCTCCCCACCGAAGGCCAAGCGCTTCTGTACCGTCAGGAGGTCGGTCCCGGGTCGCAAGGGGTGGGTTCGCTGGCCGCGCACGAGCGGAGAACCACCTTTCTGAGGCAACCGGCCTCCAATCCGAAACTGCCCCCGCTCCTCCGCTCCATTTTCGAGGAGGCGGGGAGCGATCGGTTGACGGCGGTGCCCATGGTGCATTCCGGCGAATTGATGGGGGTGGTCCTGCTCTCCTCCTCGGGGGGCGGTGTCCGCGTGGAGGACGAGGAAGTCGCGTTTCTTGAGTTCGCCTGCGGGATGGTGGGCGGCTATGTGCGGCGATGGGAAACGCTTACGTCTTCGGCGGAGCGATAAGGCATGGTATTGCGCGTCGGCTGGTCGGGCGGAAGAGGGCCCGTGGGCGTTGTCCTCCACCATGGACTCACGGGCACTCCCTCGGAAGTGCGACCCCTGGGCGTGGTTCTGGCGAGGAGCGGTCTTCGCGTGATAATCCCCTGGTTGCCCGGGCACGGTGAGACCCCGGAATCCCTCTCCCGGGTTCGTTGGACGGATTGGGCCCGAGTTTCGGAGCAAGCTTACGACGAGTTATCGTGCCGGTGCCGAAAGGTTTTCGCGGCGGGGCTTTCCATGGGGGCGCTTCTAGCGATCCGCTTGGGATTGGAAAGAGAGTGCGCCGGGGTGGTTTCCATGGCGGCCCCGATCCATGTCACCGATCTTCGTTATCGAGGGTTGGCGTTCTTTCGCTTTCTCCAGCGGCGAACGGGGGAACTCACGGGGGGCGTCCGGGATCCCCAGGCTCCGGTTCACGAGACATACCCCGTTTGCCCCACGAAGAGCTTGTACGAGATGAAAAAACTGGCGGATGGGCTGAGTTCGCGGTTGAGGTGCTTGCGGGCGCCGCTTTTGGTCCTGCAGGGAAGGTTGGATTCGAAGGTCCACCCCTCGAACGCGGATTATTTGTATCGCCGCGCTGGATCCGAAAGGAAGCGTCTGGTGTTCCTGGAGAATTCCGACCATGTCCTGCCCCTGGACTATGACCGGGAGATTGTTTTCCGGCGAGTGCGAAGGTTCATCCGCACGAACGGGAAATCGGTTTAGAATTCCTCGAAAAAACACCCTGAAATATTTAGCGGGGTGAGGTCGCTTGAGGAGAACCATTTCCCCCCTTCATTTCGGACGTTTTTGCGCCTCGTTGAGGAGGCTGGAGGGTCGCCCGTAGATTGACAGGGTTCCCGATGGCTTCTATCGTGGCGGCTCAACGCCACAAACCCCTCGTTG
This sequence comes from uncultured bacterium, assembly GCA_964607325.1. GTDB lineage: Bacteria > Oederibacteriota > Muellerivitia > Muellerivitales > Muellerivitaceae > CAZSKE01. Next base: position 1,940 of record CAZSKE010000018.1, read on the forward strand.
GAAGCATGATGAAAAAAGCGTTGCTGAACTATCTCAAGAAACAGGTAACTCTCCTCGTGGTCCCCCGGGAGGGCGGCAAGCCGTTTTACATGAGGATCCACCAGGTCTTCCTTCATGTCTCGCTTTTGGTTTTTCTCGCGGTGACAGGATGGGCTTTGTGGGTCACGGCGTTGGATCGGTTCGACGCGCAGACCCTGGCGCAGGCCCGCCGTTACAACGAACGCATGGGGGAAATCGAGCAGGAAATCGTCTCGAACCGGGAGAAGCTGGAACGGCTTGGCAAGTTGGAAACTCAAATGCGCCAGGCCTTTCACCTCAAGAATCCGAGGAAACTGGCGGAATACGCCGGAATGGGAGGGCCTTCGGAGGAGGATTCGGAACGCTTGTCCGAGCTTCTGGGGGAAAAGGACGAAAAAACCCTCGCCAAGATATCCCAGGGGTTGGATTCACAGACCCAGGAAACCATCCGGAGGGAAGCCGGTTTTCGCGAGATTCGAGTCCAATTGGACCGGCAGACGTCCGTTTTGGCCTCGACGCCTTCCATCTGGCCAGTCAAAGGGTGGATCACCTCGGGATTTGGCAAGCGGATGAGTCCGTTGACCGGCGAGCCGGGGCGTCACATGGGGGTGGATATCGCCAACGAGACCAACACGCCCATCCGGGTCACGGCCGACGGGTTGGTAACCTACACGGGTTGGCAGACCGGATATGGGCGGTTGGTGGTGGTGGAGCACGGTTATGGGTTTTCGACGCGTTATGGGCATTGCGCGCGGGTCGGTGTCCGCGTGGGGCAGGAAGTCAAACGCGGCCAAGTGGTGGCTTATATCGGATCGACGGGTCACTCCACGGGTAGTCATTGCCATTATGAGGTCCGTTTGCACGGGATGCCGGTGAATCCCGAGAAATACCTGCCGACTCTCCATTGATCCTTTCCTACATAAAGTGGGATGTTTTTTTCATTCGCGCGGAGGATCCGGGGCGGAAGGATTCAAGGTTGTTCCGGATGTTCGCGGTTCCAGAATGGGGTGGGGTAGATGAAAATCGGCGTGGCCATGAGCGGCGGGGTGGATTCCTCCACCGCGCTCGCGATCCTCAAGGAACAAGGGCACGAAACGGTCGGACTCACCCTGCGGATGATCTCGCGCGCGAGCGTGTCCGACGGGAGCGCGATGTCCCCGGATTCCGCCCGGGACGGATGGGGACCCGAGGGAATGAGCCGGGATATGGCGGATGCCCGCGAGGCGGCGTTCCGGTTGGGGGTCTCCCACGACTTCGTCGAGGGGTTGGACGTTTTCCGGGTCGAGGTCGTGGAGGGCTTTCTGGACGCCTACGCGAGGGGGCTCACCCCCAACCCCTGCGTGGAGTGCAATTCGCGGGCGAAAATCCCCCTGTTGCTTGAACGCGCCATGGGGTTGGGTTGCGAAAAACTCGCCACCGGTCACTACGCCCGCTTGGATCGAGACCCGGCGAGCGGGCGTTGGCGGATTCTCAAGGCTCGCGACACGGCCAAGGATCAGTCGTACACTCTTTACAAATTGCCCCAGGAAATCCTCGCGCGCCTGCTTTTTCCCCTGGGGGATATGCTCAAGAACGAGGTGCGGTCCGAAGCGCGTCGTTTCGGCCTCGAGGTGTTCGAAAAGCCCGAAAGCATGGAGATCTGCTTTGCCCCGGAGGGCAAGTATCCCGATTTCGTGAGGGCGCACCGGCCGGACGCTTTCAAACCGGGAGACCTGGTGGATCCCACCGGGAAGAAGCTCGGGCGCCACGACGGCGTGGTTCATTTCACCGTGGGGCAACGTCGAGGCTTGGACTTATCGGGAGGGCCGTGGTTCGTCCTCGATTTGGATCCGGTAACGGCCACGGTCACCGTGGGGAAGGAAGAGGACACGTGGCACGGATCCTTCGTCGTGGCGGACACGCGTTGGGTTTCCTGGCCGGGTCTTCCAATCCCGCGTGTTTGCGGGGTCAAGGTGCGTTATCGTTCCCCGGAACAGCCGTGTCTTCTCACGCCTCTAGGAAGCGGAAAGGTCCGCGTGGATCTGGAGGCCCCGGTTCGATCGGTGGCGCCTGGACAGTCGGCGGTCTTCTACGATGGGGAGGCGGTGGTCGGCGGCGGCGTGATTCAAAAAGAACCCCAGACCACTCGTGCGGCCCGGGACGCGCGCGATCGGCGCCGAACGGCCGAGTGAGGTCTTTTTTCGGTTGGAAACAGAGTGCCTTCGGCTTGGAAGGCCTTGATAGGAACCCTTTTGGGTCGAGAAGGGGCGAAAGCTTTTGACTTGGCCTTCAAAAGTTTGCGGGTATAATGCCACTCATGAAATTCAGCCCCTTTTCTCTTAAAGCGGCCGTCTTCCTGGCCCTTGTCTTTTTCACGGCCCAACTATTCGTCCCCGCTTTCGTGCCCCCCGCGCGCGCCCTCTATTGGGAGGACGACACGGATTTCAACGCGCCCAAGGATCGTAAGACCCGTCCGGAGGGTGGTTTCTTCCTTTTCAAGTGGATCCGGTCCCTCAAGGGCCAGTCCAATAAGCGCCAAGCCCAGGGATTGGAACAGAATGACAAGGGGCCCGGAGTGAACGGGAAGAAAAAGGCCGTGGTGATGATCGCTTCGGGGCTGGTCGGGTTGGGAATCGGCGTGGCGATCGCATCCTCCACCACGGACAACCAGGAAAACCGGACAAGGAACAATTTTATCGGGGCTTCGATCGGGCTTGTCGGGGGATTGGGCGTGGGCGCCCTCATCATGCCTTCGGATTATCAGGTCGACCCCACCGCTTTGGGAGAGATGAAGTACCGCATGGCCCTCGCGGATGATCCCGCCCTGAGGGCGGTCAAGGCCTCCTTCCACGCCTCGGCAGTGCGCGCCACCCTCACGTTCTGATCCCTTCCGTAAAGCAAAACGAGTCCCAAGGCGTTCGCGGCCCTGTTTGCCGGTGGGGGCCGGGCCTTGGCGTCGCTCATGAGTCGCCCGATCGTTTCATTGGAGACTGAGCCTCATGCCCCAGTACATTCGAATCGAGTTGAAGCCGAAAGAAGAGGCTCGTCCTCTGACCGGGCATCCCTGGGTTTTCGCCAACGAGGTGCGAGAGGTTCGTGGCCATCTGTCCCCGGGTTCGTTGGTGGAGGTGGTGACCCGCAACGGCAGGTTTGTGGGACGAGGCGTGGCGAGCCCCGCGTCAAAAATCCTTGTGCGCCTGCTCACGCGTGATTCCTCCGTGGACGTGGACGAGCATCTCATCCGATCCCGAGTGCTTTCCGCCGTGGCCAGCCGTAAACCCCTCGCTGAAAAATACGGAACCGACGGTATGAGAATCCTTTTCGGGGAGGCGGACCTCTTGCCGGGATTGCTGGCGGACGCTTTCGGCGACACGGCGGTGGTCTCCTGTTTTTCAGCGGGGCTCCAACCCTTCTTGCCCGTGGTGTTGGAGACCCTGACCTCCTGCGGTTACGCGCGTTTGTACGAGCGAAGCGCCGGGGAAAGTCGCCGGAAGGAGGGGCTTCCCGACGCGCAAGGATGGCGTCACGGGGAGGGGGCTTTTCCCATGGCCTTCCGAGAGGGCCCGGCGCGATTCCATGTTTATCCCGACCGTGGCCAGAAAACGGGGTTCTATCTCGATTTTCGCCTGGCGCGAGCCGAGTTCGCCCGCCTTTCTGAAGGGCTTCAAGTGCTGGACGTTTTCTGCTACACGGGAGCCGCTTCGGTGCTAGCCGCCTTGTCGGGAGCCGCGCGAGTGACGGCGGTGGACGCCTCTTCCGAGGCGTTGGCCGAGGCCGAGGCGAACGCCAAGTTGAACGGTGTGGAGGGGAAGATTCGTTTCGAGAAACAGGACGCTTTCAAGATCTGGGGATCCTGGCGCAAGGAAGGCCTCTCTTTCGACGGGATCTTGTTGGACCCGCCCCCTTTGGCGAGAAGCGCGCATGATCTTCCCCAAGGACGAGTGGCCTTGAGCCGTCTGGTCGCGGGCGCCCTCTCGTTGCTGAATCGTGGTGGGTTTCTCCTGGTTTCATCCTGCTCCCACCATTTGGGATGGGAAGCCTTGGAAAACGCCATCCGATCAGCCGTTCAAGAAACGGGGCGGACTTTCCAGGTTTTGGAAAGATTGCATCAACCGCAGGATCATCCGGTCCTGCTGTCGATCCCCGAGACGGAGTACTTGCGGTGCGTGATCCTGCGAGAAATCGTTTGAACCGCTTTGCGATCGGCGAAGAGCGCCTCCCGCCTCGGCCGCCCGCTGAAGCGCGGATGCCAATGACTCTTTTCATTTTTTCCAGCATCCTGCTAGGGTGAAAAGGTTGGAGCTGTTAAAATCCTCTGGTACGGGGTCGAACCCCGTGGATCTGGAAGACAAAACGGTTCGGAGATTGAATTAAAGTGAAGAACCTTGTGACGGGATGCGCCGGGTTCACCCCGATCTTCATATCCGCGTAACAAGGTACGGGGTCGAACCCCGTGGATCTGGAAGACAAAACGGTTCGGAGATTGAATTAAAGTGAAGATACTTGTGACGGGATGCGCCGGGTTCATAGGCTCTCACGTCGTGGAACGTCTGTTAAAGGACGGCCATGAGGTGACAGGCGTCGATTGCTTCGACACGTATTACTCGCGCGCTTGGAAAGAAAAGAACCTCATGGGGGTTCTTCTCAATCCCCATTTCAAATTGATCGAGGATAACCTTTCTGAAATGGCCCTTGTCAAGGTGGCCAAGGGGCAGGAGGGCGTGGTGCATCTGGCCGCCCAACCGGGGGTTCGTTCCTCCTGGGGCGCCCAATTCCACCGTTACCTGACCAACAACGTGACGGTCACCCAACGATTGCTCGAGGAGGTCAAGGGGCAAAAACTGCGTCGCTTCGTTTATGCTTCCTCCTCGTCCGTGTACGGCGACCTGGGAGGCATCCTGGGAGAATCGCTTTCCCTCCGCCCGAAAAGCCCCTACGGGGTTACCAAGCTGGCCGCCGAGCAACTCGTGCAGATCTACCACCGTGAATACAAGCTTCCCACAGTCTCTCTGCGGTTTTTTTCCGTTTTCGGGCCCCGCCAGAGGCCCGACATGGCTTTCATGAAGTTCTGCCAGGCCCTGGTGAACGAGGCGCCACTCACGGTGTACGGCGATGGACGGCAGGTGAGGGATTTTACTTTTGTGGAGGATGTGGCGGAAACGGTGGTCGCCGCCCTTACGAATGACACGGCCGTGGGTGAGGTGGTGAATGTGGGGGGCGGGTCGCCCGCCACGCTGGACGAGGCGATCGCCCTTTTGGGAGAGATCAGCGGGAAGGCGCCCGCGCGACACCATTTGGAACGCCAAAAAGGCGATGTCATGGAGACACGCGCCGACACCGGCAAACTGGAACGGATTTTCGGGTTCCGTCCCCAGGTGTCCCTGCGGGAGGGCCTGCGAAGGCAATGGGAATGGGCCCACGCCCATTACACGGCGGAAGCCGAGGAGCAAGCCATCCGTGCCCAGGTTCAGCCCATTACCGAGGTGGACCCCGCGGATCTCGAGGCGGCCAAGGCGGACGCCAAGGAACACCAGAAGTCCAAGCGGAAGGCCAAGATAAAGCCCAAGAAAAACAAGGACGCTAAAACCGAGCAAGACAAAGGCTAGGAAACAAGAAGAAAGCTTGTTTCAAGGCGCCATCCTTCGGGTCTCAAGCGTTAAAATAGTCTCCAGTTCGATCGACACTCTCGTCATCACCGGGTTCCCGTTTTGTCCCCATCCCGCCGACCTCCATTTCGCGTGGCCCATCTCATCACCCGCCTTGAGCTGGGTGGGGCGCAGCAGAACACCCTCTACTGTTGCGAAAACCACGATCGTAAAAAATTCGAGGTCGTCCTGATCGCCGGGGCGGGTGGCCTCCTCGACCCCCAAGCTCGCGCGCTTGAACCGCGGCTGAAGCTCCACCTGGTCGCGTGGCTCAAGCATCCGGTTCGTCCCTTGGCCGATCTGGCGGCCGTTTTCCGGCTCTCCAACCTCCTGAAACGCGAAAAAATCGACCTGGTCCATACCCACTCCTCCAAGGCGGGGATCGTGGGCCGTCTGGCCGCTTATCGCGCCGGCATTCCCGTGGTCATCCACACGATCCATGGTTGGGGATTCCATTCCAGGCAGTTCCCGTTATTGCGTTGGATCTACCAAGCGCTTGAGCGACTTTGCGCGTCACGAACGGATGTTCTCATCGCCGTGTCGGATGAAAATCGGCTCCGGGGCTTGTCGGCGGGGATCGGAAGTCCGGATCAGTATCGGGTGATCCACAGTGGTATCGAGCCGAAACATTTTCGCGTTTCCCCCGCTCGAGCCGCGGTCGTTCGAAAGGGCCTGGGGGCCGCGAAAAGACCCTGCGTGTTGGTTCTGTCGAACTTCAAGGCGCAGAAGAACCCCCGGGCGGTGGTGGAGGTGGCGGAAAGTCTCCGGAGGGAGATCCCGAACGCGCTTTTCCTGTGGGCGGGCGATGGCGCGGAACGGGAAGCGGTAGAACGTCGCGTCCGATCGAAGGGCCTCCAGGAGAACTTCAGATTCCTAGGGTGGCGAGCCGACGCGCCGGACCTGTTGGCGGCTTCCGATGTCCTGCTCCTGACTTCCTGGTTTGAAGGGCTTCCCCGCGTGGTCCTGCAGGCCATGGCCGCCGGAAAACCCGTCGTGGCCACGGCGGTGTCGGGGACGCCCGAGGCGGTTCGGCATGGCACGACGGGATTTCTCCACGATCCCCGGGATGTCGCCGGAATGGCGGCTCATTTGTCTTTTCTTCTGCGCCATCCGGGCACGGCCCGGAAGATGGGCGCCGCCGGCAAACGGTTATTGAAGGGAAGCTTCCAGATACGCGAAATGCTTCGTCAAATCGAGGCGGTTTATGGGGCGGCCCTGAAAGCAAAAGGTGTACTATTCTAGATAGGGTGCCGAAAAACTTTTTTGCACCCTGACCCCAAGCCGAAGCCTGGGGTCCGTCGCAACCCAAAAGGGGTGCAAAGCACGCCAGCGGCCATGGGGTTCGAGCGAATCATCACGAAGGCCTTCTTTCCGGCGGGACGATTCGCGAGGTGGATACGAAACAGTTTCCGGCGGGGGACTTTTTCAGCATCCGGCTCATGAGATGATGGTTAGGTTAGCGGCTGGTTTGCGTGGCGAAGGGTTTCAAAAGGTTTTGCGGCGCGAGGGAAGCTTTGAAACAAGTGTTGGATTTCAACGGCCGACGGGTCCTCCCGCCTTCGCGGATCGCGCGGGGCATGATCGCGCTGATTCTGGCGGTCCTGTTGGGAGTCACCTTATTGTCGGCCGCCCACGCGTCGGTTTGGGTCGCGCGGGATCTGGTCCTCCGTATCCTTTCGGTGGCGGCGTTCCTGCTGGTGATGGGAATGGCCCTGGTGGAGGATCGGCAAAAACCCGTTCTCGCCTGGGACGCGTTGGATGTCCTGGTGGGATTCGGGATGATTTGGACCACCCTGGCGGCCTGGAATTCAGACCATTCCTACAGGTCCTTCTACGCTTGCCGTGGTTTTCTCGCTTTTTCCCTCTGGTGGTTCGTTCTTCGCGCCCTTTGGCGGCGCTGGCCTGACCTCTTCGCTTTTTTCCTGGCCGGATTCCTGGGCGTCGGACTGGTGGCGGCCGGTTGGGTCATCACGGGGACGCTCGCCAATCAGATGAACCCGTTGGCTCGACCATTCTTGAGCGAGAATTTCGCGTCGGCGTTTTTCTCCATCCTCTTATTGGTGTCCATCCTGCGCTGGTTCCGGCTTCCTGGTTGGCCCCAGGCGGTACCCGCGGTTTTATTTTTCATGGCCTGGGCCTTGATGAAGAGCCGCGGGGGCTTCCTCGCGATGGGCGTCGCTTTGGCCTTGTTTTTTATTTGGAATCACGCCTGGTTTGAGGAGCGTTTTCGGCGTTGGAAGGTCAAACAATGGTTGATCTTCGCGGGGGTCATTCTGGCCCTGTTTTTAACCTCCTTCCGCATGATCGACCGGGTGTTCACGGTGGGTGAAAAGGACCCGCGGGCCTATGATCGCGTCACGGTTATCTGGAAAGCCAGCCTGGAGATGGCGGGAGTCCAACCCGTCATGGGTTTCGGCCCCGGGGTCTATCAGGATCTCTTTCCGTATTATCGTCCGGCCACCCGCTGGTACCTGGAAAACGAGTTTGCCCACAACGAATTCCTCCAGGCGGCTGTCGCCGGTGGATGGCCCCTGGGGGCCTGGGCCTTGGCCCTCGCCATGTGTCTGGGCCTGTCCTTGCGCTCGCGCCGGGGCTCCGGATCGCCTTTCGAGCCGGTTCCGATCGAAGGGGAAGTCGCCGCTTGGACGGCTCCTCTTTTGGCGCTCGGGTTTGTCTGGGCGTTCCTGGATTTTGTCCTTCACGAGTGGTGCGTGTCTTTTCCCTTGCTGGCCATCCTGGCGTTTTCGTTTCGTGAACCGATTGATCTGGGGTTGTCCGCCACGGTCCGGTTCAGCCGATGGGTGGGATTAGGGGCCGCCCTCGTGATTTCGGCGATTCTAATGGAAGGCGTCGTGTTGGGCGGTCTGAAGGATTACCTGGCGGAGGAATCCTATCTGAGAGGGCTGGGCGCCCAGCGAGTCGGCCGGTTTGACGAGGCCCGCGACCGATTCGCGCGAAGTGTCCAATACCGCCCGCGGAATCCCCGGGCGCTCGGGGCCCTGGGGGTTTACGAATGGACGCGCGCGATTCGAGAGAATGACGCGTCCCTTCGCGGAAGCGGCCTACGAAACGCCGAGGAATACTTCCGCAAAGCCATCACGGCCGCGCCTCATTCGGTTTCCGCCAAATCCGGCCTTGTGGAATTCTGGCAGGGAACGAGACAATACCGGAAGGCGATGGATTTGCAGAAAGAGATGACCGCGGCTTTGCCAGGGTATCTTCCGAATTATTTCCGCCAAGGCTTGATCTCTCTTGATCTTTCCAAGCCGCACGAGGCCATTTCGCTGGCGGATCGGGCCATCGAGCGTAAGGGCAACTATCAACCCGCCTATCTTTTAAAGGGCATGGCCTACGAGTATCTTGGGCGTCCCATGTCGGCGTTCCGGACGTACCGGGAAGGCTTGAACCTGCGTCAAGAAGCCGGGGAGATCGATGTCACGGCGGAAATCCTCAATCGGTTGGGCCATCTACGGGTGTCGGCTCAGTCCCGACCCTAAGTCCCTGATGTTAAACACGACGCGAGAAAGGAACACCTCATGTCGAGGATGATAGCCACAAGGGCCCTTCTGTTTCTGTTTCTGATCGCGCCGAGTTTTTCGATGGCCGCCGGCAATCAGTTGTCCAACCCCGGTTTTGAGCAACAGCTCGAGGGTTGGAGCGCCGGGGCCGGCAAGCCTGTCGGAGAGGCGCGCACGGGGACGGGTTCCTGTCTCATTTCCCAGACCCAGGCGGGTTGGGTCGGCGTGGAACAAGGTGTTTTCCTCCCGAAAGACACGGCGAAAGTCGTGGTTTCCGGCCATGTCAAGACACGCGGTGTGGTTCCCGGAAAGGAAAGCTGGGAACAAGCCAGGATCAACCTGGAATTTCGCGACGCGGCCGGGGCTCTTTCGGGCGGCTACCAGGCTTCCGCGGGCTTGGTGTCGGGAGATAGCGATTGGGTTTTCATCACGCACGATTACAGCGTGCCCGCCGGGGCCCAGAAGGCCTTGGTCCAATGTCAATTGGCCAATTGCGCCGGTTCGGCCTGGTTCGACGACCTGGACGTGCGGCTTCTGGATTCTTCGGGAAAAGAACTGTCGCGTGAACAGTTGACGGGACCGGCGGATTTCGGGACCTGGTATAGCGTGGAGCCGCCGAAGAACGGCGAAACCGGTTCTTGGGTGGACTGGTCGAGCCTCTTGGACGCCCCAGCGGGCAAGCACGGTTTCTTACGCGCGGAGAACGGGAAACTAAAATTCGAGGATGGCACTCCCGCCCGTTTCTGGGGGACCAACCTGGTGGCCGACAATATTTTCGCGAACCATGAGAAGGCCGATCGTTTGGCCGAACGGCTTTCCCGGATGGGTGTGAACCTGCTCCGCCTGCACCACATGGACGCGCCGTGGTCCAGACCCAATCTTTTCGATAACAAGCCCGGCACCAGGGCCCTCGGTCCTGAAAGCCTGGAAAAGCTGGATTACCTGGTATCCGCCCTCAAGAAAAAGGGGGTGTATGTTTACCTCGACATCCTCGTTCATCGGGATTTCACCCCGGCCGATGGCGTGACGGACCGTCCCCCCGACTTGGGCGGGAAACAAGTGGCTTTCTTCGCGCCCAAGATCATCGAACTGCAAAAGGAGTACGTCAAACAACTTCTGACCCACGTGAATCCTTACACCGGCTTGGCCTACAAGGACGAGCCCGCGCTGGCGGGGTCGGAATTCATCAACGAATCCACTCCGTACTTGCATTTCGGCGGGGACCTTTTGGGGGACGGACCGTATCGAAAAATACTTGAGCGGTTGTGGGAGAAATCGCCGCACAAGAACAAGACGTTGGGGCGGTTCGAGCAGGATTGGGAAAACCACGCGCGTTTACGGACCAAGGGTGGATGGGGCGACGGCGACGACATGCTGAAGTTTTTCTTCGTTCTCCATACCCGCTATTTGGTGGAGATGACGCGTTTCTTCCGGCAGGTGGGGTACAAGCCGCCCTTGGCGGGAAGCAACATGCCGGTTCACATCCTGGCGGACAAGGCCGCCAATTCCCGGATGGACGTCATCCTTTTCAACGGGTACTGGGATCATCCCCAACTCTGGAAGATCAACAACGACTGGGGCCGCATCCTCCAGGCCCCCATCGACAACAAACCCCAAATCGGCTCCCCGTCGGAGTGTCTGGTAAGCCAATTCGCCAAGGCGCGCGTGTCCGGAAAGCCTTTCATGGTGACCGAATGGAACGATTGCTATCCGAATGAATACCGCCTGGAGGGACCGCCTTTGATGGCGTCATACGCCTGTCTCCAGGATTGGGATGGGATGCTGCAGTTCGATTACGACCACGTCCAAATGGGGGAGTTGTCCCTGTCGGCGTTCGAATTGTCCCGGTGGCCGGATGGGATGGCGCAGTGGGTTGTGGCCGCGCCGCTTTTCCATCGAAGGGACGTGAAACTCGCGCCCGGGCACGTGGTGGACCGCCAGGATGAGAAAAGCGTCCTTTCACTGCCGTCGTACTCGGATTTCATCGACCGGGAGCCTTGGCTACCTTTTGTGACGCGTTTTTCCACGAGCCTGATGGACGAGAAGCCGGGGCTGACCGCGGAT